>CALZGI010000047.1 GCA_945786855.1 Thermodesulfovibrionia bacterium
TCAGATTCCTGAGTTCATCCCGCCAGCTCTGAACCGTCCTCAAGCGGCTGTCTTCGTATGTCTCGACATGATACTGCCCATTCTCCGCTTTTATGCTGACAGCACCATCAATATCTGTTCTGAACAGCCTGACACCGGCAGAGCGGTACCGTTCGAGGGTTTCTTTATGAGGATGGCGGAAGCTGTTCTTTCTCCCGACACTTGCAACAGCGATTCGAGGGCCGACAGTTTCAAGAAACTCCCCTGAACTGGATGTCCTTCCTCCATGATGGGGAATTTTCAGGATGTCGCTTTTCAGCCATTTGCCTAAATGAACCAGGTTCGCCTCGGCCTCTTCCTCGATGTCGCCGGTGAAAAGAATCGATGCATCCTCTGTCTTTATTTTTAAGACAAGGGAATCACTATTCTCATTTGAAAATGCGCCCCTCGGTGAACCGGCATGAAATTCATCGTAGGGGTGAAGCACAAGAACTTCGTACCTTCCGCCTCTCAAGACATCACCCCGCCTGAGTGTTTTCACCGGAATATTTATTTCATGTGCTGTCCGGAGAAAATCCGCTGCATCTGCTGTCACTCTTCCGGCCGCCCATATCTCTCCCACATCGAAATTCTCCATAATATAAACGAGCCCGCCGGAGTGATCGGGATGGAAATGGCTCACAACCATATAATCAACCGTCCTTAGCCCCCGGGACCACAAATATGGCGCGACAATTCTGCGTCCCATGTCAGGGTCTTTTCTGCTTCCATCAATGAGCATTACCTTTTTGCCGGGAAGTTCAACCACAGAAGCATCCCCCTGCCCTGCGTCTAGAAATGCAACGTTCAAAGCATTGGCCGCACGATAGGGACTGACAACGTAAATAAACAGGACTGCAAAGAGAGGCAGCCATTTCCATTTCGTATGCCCTTTCAATATTAATAGAAGGGAGAGATAATAAAGAACCACTCCCCACATTGAGGGGGTATGGGCAGGGATGCTCGAAAAAGGAACCCGGGACATGGCATCGATCAGCAGCAATGCAAATGTTGCGATCGAATCAATTATCCCATTGAACGGCATGAATGACATATCAAACATGAGGGCACAGAAGCTTGAAATAAAACTGAGGGGGAGAAGTGCGAAACAGACAAGGGGTGTCACGATCAGGTTCGAAACGGGCGAAATCAGGGGAATCTGTTTGAAATAAAGTGCAATGAGCGGGGCGGTCCCCATCACTGCAGAAGTGGTTATCATCATTCCGGTCTGCAGTTTTTCAAGTGAGGTGTCGATGATTTTTTCTGTGAGTCCCGGGGCCGGGACCGCACTCTCCTGCACATAGTCCATATCCCTTTTTCTGCTTTCCACAACACATCCGATTGAAAGGACAGCCGTAAAGGACAGCAGAAAAGAAAGCTCAAAGACCGTGGCAGGCTGCCAGAGGAGAATGAGAGTGGCTGCAATTGACAGGGAATTCAGCCACTGGTCTTTTCTCCCGACCAACAGTGCCATCATGTATATGAAAACCATAATGAATGACCGGACAGTCGGTATGCCCGCACCGGAAATCATTAAATACATGAACAGTACGGGCAGGGAAAGTACAACGGCAATCTGAGTCGGCGTTGCATAGAGAGAAAGCCTTCTGAACCAGCTCACAGGAATGCTCCTGATAGCTGTCCGGAAAATAGTAAATAAAATAAATGCAAGCATCCCGAAATGAGTTCCCGATATACTGAGAAGGTGCGCAACGCCGGATGTGCTGAAGGCATCTCTCATATCCCCGCTGATACCTCTTTTAAGCCCGGGGATTAAAGCCTTCAGAAATGATGCGTTTTCCGTCGAGAGACTCCTGTCCATTAGTGCGCCGAGCTCCTTACGCCAGTTTAAGACGCGGAAGGAATGCCGGTTTTTCCTGTTCTTAACCCGGAGATATTTCACATATCCGACGGCCGCTATTCCTGCCTGCATTAAATCCTGTGAATACAAGTCGGGATTTCGGAAACTGTGCGGCTCTCTGAGCCTTGCGACTGCACTGATCCTGCTCCCCGGTCCAATCAGATCTTCATGAAAGGTATTTCCGAATATTTCAGGGAAAATAACAAGCCGGACGTCCCCCTGAATTCTCGTCCCTTCAACAACGGCATCGACAATGGTAAAGCGGAGTTTCCCACCGGAGCGTTCAGGAACATCAATAATTGTCCCTTCAACGGCCAGATCCCCGTCGGGGAATATAATATCCGGCAATGTTTCCTGTCTAAGAAAGGCGTAGAGAAACCCTGAAAGAACGGCAAGGATCACGAAAACAATTTTCTTCCAAGCCCCTGTAATTTTCATAAACAGCACAATAAGGATGAAAACACAGGCAGTACTGATAGAAAACGGGAAAAACTGAAAGAATTTAAACGCAGCAATCCCTGCCATGAAAGAGAGCGCAAATGTGATCATGTCCCCTCAGATTTCAGAATAATATTGATGTGCCTGCCACGTCCCCGATTGTGATTTAGGCTGTGGTTATTTTAATTGATTGGGATGAGGAAAGCAAAAGGAAGGACTCATCCTGCAGAATGTTACATACTTAACCCTTCCAATATCGGTGAAGGGAGCTCTGCCTTTAATTCTGCACCTGCCAAACATCTGACTGCCCTGTGCCTGAAAAAAATATCTCTAAAGAAAGTGTTATTTTAATCTTTCCTATAGAAAATCTTTGCCCAGTTCGAATTAATCTTTTGATTATATAAATGGAAATCATTGACAAAGAGAGTGCTCTGGTCCATCAAATCTTCCCACTGTCCGTTCAAAGAAAAGGGGATGTCAGCATAATGATCATAGTCAGAATAATTGACAACAACGATAAATCTTTCGAATAACCCGTCAAGGGACTGTCCATAGCGGTGATATACAACAACATCCATGCCGGGAAATGCACCGTATCCGTATTCATTAAAAGGATAGGGGTAAAAGTTGGCTGATCGAAGCGACGGATGCTCTTTTCTTATCTCTATTAGTTTCTTATAGAGCGAAAATAACGTGTTCCCCACAAAGTCCGTACTGTGTTGACTCCAGCGCAGCTCCCGCGGCAGTACACGATCGGACCCCTCGTGGGGCAGAAAATAATCGTCGCCGAATTCCTGGCCATTATGCAGCATTACAATGCCTGGTGAAGTGAGAAGGGCTATGGCTGAAGGCTGTGATTTAAACCATCTGTCTCTGCCGCCAATAGCGCTTATGATCGTTGAGTGGTCATGATTTTCAATATAGGTCACAGGAGACTTCCCCGCAGCAAAATCAAGATTTGCATTGAGTCTTCTCAATATCTCCATATCGATATTGCCGTTTCTTGAATACTCATGAAATTTGAACATCATGGGATCAAACCAGCATCCATCAGCACAAATCAGGTTTGTGTCCGCAATGGCTTCAAACCTGTCGTCGGTGAGGTGCTCCAGCATTAATGCAACATTATCCTTATTTGCCTGAGACAGGTACTCTTTTACTTCGGTGATCAGCCTGGCAATACCGACATTGGGGTCACCTTCCCGGTAGAATCCCAATGAGAAATCAAAGCGGATGCCGTCGATCTCGTACCGGTCGAGCCAGTAGACACAGACATCGCGAATAAACTCCTGCACGCACCTGTTTTCATAATCAAATTCCTCAAAAAACCCTCCCCGCTCAAAGGGGCCGATATAGGGAGAGTCTCCGGGGTCCTGGTAGAACCAGTAATAGGGGAATCCCCTGCTCGGATCGGTGCCTGCCCTGACATGATTGAAAACACCATCCATGATCACGTGAATGTTCCTGCTGTGCAGCTCGTTTATTAATGTCATCAGTTTGAAAAGCTTGTCCGCAGGGGCTGCCTCGTCATGGATGTAGCGATATTCCACGGCAAAGAACTGAAATGGATCATAACCCCAGCTGAAGCCTCCCCCGGGCCAGGATGTCCAGGGCATGAACTCGATGGCATTTATTCCCAGGTCCTGCAGATAATCAAGCTTGTCATGTACTGCGTCAATGGGGGCCCTGCTGCCGCGATACTCTTTTGTAAAATCATCGATCATCAGCTCATACATGACGAAATCCTTTGGTGGTAGTCTGTTGACTATAGGGTTCACCGTGGTTATCTTTCCGCCTATTACAAAAGCCGCGTTTTCATCTTCCCCGGCACCGCCATATTTTGTACAGGGGTCTGAAACCCACCGGGTGGTTTGATTTTCAAAGGTGACAAAGTACTTGTATTGATAAAACCCTTCAGGCAGGGCAGTGTCGATCTTAAAGGTGTACAGCCATCCATTTGGATGCGTCTTTTTTACCATAAGCGGTGCACTGTTCAAATCCCAGTCTGTCCCGCCAATCTTACTCTGAAAATCCCCTCGTATCCGCATTTCCTTGATCTTCGGACCATCCCCCCGTACATATTGGGATGGATCTACGGAATTGTCCGGGAAAAAAACTTTAAACTCTACTTTATTGTTTGTGACAACAGCGCCAAAGGTTTCATACATTGCTATTCCCTCCTGATATAAGGGGTCCGGGTTTTACCGTTTCCCATAAAGGAGACAGTAATTTAACAATATGTACATTACATAATGAAGTACCTCTTTTAACCAGATTTTAGCAAGTACTTTTTATGTTTACTTGACCTTTTCCGCCTTATTTTTGTCCTATTCGGGCAAAGTTGAGGGATAAACGATGCAAAAATGCAATTTAACAAGAAGGGAAGAAAAGAAGCAGACCCTTGAGCTTGATGACTGTCTGATAGCAGCGACTGCGCATGTTGAAAAAACGGTTCTCACAAGTCAGGAAATATCAAGCATTATCCAAATGCTTTTATATTATTCGGGACTTCGCCTCGAATTGGATATCACCATTGTCGGCCACATTAAAAACATAGCTTTCCTTCATGTCGTCTCTACCGCTGTGGGTAGCAACCAGTGTGTTATAGTACATCTCAAGGGACATGGCAAAATTATCGAGGTCTCACCTCGATAATCCTGCCTGATAATTTCAATATGCGAAAAGTCGAATTCACTAATGGAGAGATCTATCA
>CALZGI010000048.1 GCA_945786855.1 Thermodesulfovibrionia bacterium
GATCCTGATCTGAGAGAGCATCTTCAACAGTTGCTTGCTGAGGAGAAACCGCTAGTCCACAAGGGCATACACTGCCGGGTCTGCCGTAACCTCTGTTCTGATAGAATTGATACCTGCTCACAGTTATCAATGGTTTTAAAGATGAAAAATGATCGTCCCTGGTTGTTTGGCCTGTGTAGCTGTTCGGGTCGTGATTGGTCATTAACCGACCAGGATATTTTTCAGTTGGCGGCAGAACGCTTGCGATATGCATATGATACGGTCAGATTTATGGAAACCGTTCATCGGGACATTGCAAAGCGGCAAAAGGTTGAAGCGGAAATTCTGCGGGGTGAGCAGCGGTTTCGCTCACTCTTTCATCACACGAGCATCTCTTTGTGGATGCTTGATATCTCAGGTCTTCTTGAAGAGGTAGAGGGCGGTGAAGTTGAAATACCAGTGAATGATGCTACCTCCGTTGATTTCGATTTTCTTGAATTGATAAAGAAATATGTCAGTGTAGTTGACGTAAATGCGGTAACACTTACTTTGTTTGTCGCCCGTGATAAACAGCACTTGCTCTCTTCTCTACATAAAGTAATTACCGAAACATCACTCTCGGCCTGTAAAACCGTGTTCCGAGCGTTACTGAGTGGAACAACTCATTTAACCATTGAAACAGATCTTCTTACTCTCACAGGAGAGAATGTTGCAGCTTTGTTGAATGTGGATGTTCTTCCTGTTCCCGACTCTCATATGGTGATGGTTTCTGTCACGGATATTACTGGGAGAAAGAAAACTGAGGAGAAACTTTTTGATTCCAAGGAACAGTACAGATTGCTCATGGAAAATGCAAGTGATGCCATCTTTCTCTTTGATGCAGATTCCGAAACCATTATTGAGGCAAATCCCAAAGCAGAAGAATTGACAGGAAAGGCAATGGGTCAACTAATCGGCCTGAAGCATGACGAATTGCATCCGCCTGAAGAACATGCCTTACAAAGAAAACTCTTTCGAAATCATGTCCAGGGTAAAGCGGATGAGAAAGGGGACCATCTCTCTATTATTAATGAGAACGGCAATCGTATACCTGTTCAGGTCAGTGCCAGTCGAACGACCATCAAAGGACGAACTATTATTCAACGTATCTATCATAATATTAGCACCCAAGTTGAGGAGGAGGAGCAACGCAGACTTCTCCATACTGCTGTTGAACAGGCGGCTGAATGCGTTGTTATTACTGATACCGAAGGCATAATTGAGTATGTCAATCCTGCCTATGAACGGATTACCGGATATACTAAGCAAGAGGTCGTGGGCAAAAAGCCGAGCCTCTTAAAAAGCGGAAAAATGCCTGACTATCACTACCGGCTCTTATGGCAGGAGATCACATCCGGACGGGTATGGCGTGGAAAGATAGTAAATAAGAAAAAGAATGGAACAAATTTTACTGAAGATGTGACCATTGCACCTGTCAAAGACCGTAGGGGAGGGATAAGTCATTTTGTTGCGGTCAAACGCGATATAACGAGGCAGGATCAGCTGGAAAGAGTAGTACGGCAATCACAGAAGATGCAGGCCATCGGAACATTAGCCGGTGGGATCGCCCACGATTTTAATAATATCCTGACAGCCATTCTCGGTTTTGCCGAATTATCGCTACTCATGAGTGATGGGAATGATGTGTTGAAGAGTAATATATCTGAAATCATAACGGCGTCGGAAAGAGCAGGGAATTTGATTGATCAAATATTGACCTTTAGTCGGCAAACTGAAAAAAACGCATCTTCCCTGAAGTTAACGTATATTGTGAAAGAGGTGTTAAAGTTACTGCGGGCAAGTCTACCTGCAAATATTGAGATTATAACAGATATTCAAACCAGCGATATGGTGCGTGCAGACCCGACACAAATACATCAGGTGGTGATGAATCTCTGCATGAATGCTTTTCAAGCATTGGATGGGCTGGACAGTTGGATTAAAATCACTCTTGCCAATTCGAACCTGACCCCCCATGAAGGAGTGGATCTTGGTAACCTGCCGGCAGGGGAGTATGTGACGTTATCAGTTGAAGATAATGGCCGGGGGATAGCTGAAGAACATATAAATCGAATTTTTGAACCGTATTTTACCACCAAAGAAAAAAATGAAGGGACCGGTCTAGGCTTGTCTGTCGTCCATGGCATCATTAACGACCATGCCGGAGCAATTACTGTGCGCTCAAAACCTGGCAAGGGGAGTTGCTTTACGGTGTATTTGCCGAAAACTGCAGGGGGAGATCAGGAAATAACCTTTGAGGAGATGGAGTTTATACAGGGAGAGGGAAATGTACTTCTTGTCGATGATGAACAACAGATTGTCGATTACGAGGTACAGGCCCTTGAAAAAGCAGGATATGTGACCTATGCCGCTACCTCAAGCACGGAAGCATTAACGTTGTTCACTAAACTGCAAAAAAAGCTGGATCTTGTGATCACAGACATGGCTATGCCGCAAATGACAGGATTGCAGCTGTTCCAGGAAATCCGAAGACTTCGAAAAGATATTCCGGTACTGCTCTGTACGGGTTACTCGGAACATGTCAGCGCAGAATCGGCAACGGAAATGGGTATTGAAGGCTACCTTGCAAAACCCTTTACCGCTGAACAGTTAGCTGCAGAGGTGTCCAGATTACTGACCCAAAAGTAATACCGTATACTACAAATGACAAAGCCCTTATCACGCTAGTGATAAGGGCTTTGTTTTGAAAAGAATCGGCAGCGACCTACTCTCCCACACAGTTTCCCATGCAGTACCATCGGCGCTGAGGAGCTTAACTTCCGTGTTCGGAATGGGAACGGGTGTGACCTCCTCGCTATGGCCACC
>CALZGI010000049.1 GCA_945786855.1 Thermodesulfovibrionia bacterium
ATCGTGATTCTTTTCTGCCGGCCTGTCTGGGAAGCTTGATGACCAGCGGGTGCTCCCGTGTCATAAGGACATGAACAATTTCGTCAACCTCATTCAGGGATTCAAATTTATACATGCGGCTCGCACGGCTTCTGATCTCTCCGAGTGTCTGCGGCCCCCTGAGCATCAATTCACACATGACTGCAGCGGCACTGTCGGAGAGGCTGAGCTTCTCCGGGAATAAGTGCTGATATTTTGGGACCCGGCTGTCTACTTTCAATATCTTTTCTGCAAGGCCTTTTTCCCTGAGGGTATCGAGGCCCCGGACAACCGTTGTCTCTTCATAGGAAACTACGGGATTGCGGTTTGACTTCTGGTTGCACGCATTGTTCAGGGCATTCAATGTCAGGGGGTAGTAGTCAGGAGTGGTGGTCCCCTTTTCGATAAGACAGCCAAGGATTCGTACTTCGATTTCAGTGAGAATTAAATCCATTTAATGAAGCCCCCGTTGAGTTCCTGCGGGGAAGCAGGATTTTACTCTAATATCTTCTGAGTTTTGGCATCGAGATAATAGGCGATGATCAGTATTATTATCACTCCCGCACTCACCCCTATTTCATAGAGTTTGTCTGTGGGGGGATGTTCCATGAGCGAGGTCTGGGCTTCAATCAGAAGGATTCTCCGTATGGCGGCGATGATACCGATTGCCAGAAAAGGTCCAAGGGTAAATTTCTGCTTCTTGAGAAACCTGATCACCGTCCAGAGCAGTTCAAGTATTATCAGGGCCAGGAGCACATCGTTCACCAGTGCAATCATGGAAGAACGTGAAAGCTCCAATAGATTGAGGGATGCGTAGAAAAGGATAAAAGCACAGGCCAGCAGCAGCAGTATGGCCGCAACAACATGAAATAGGACATCTATCTTGAGAAGGATCTTGCCGAGCATGGTAGTTAATTTTGATTTAGCCTGGTCCATAAATAATTCCGGAACTATCTGGTATGCATACAATTATCTCCTGAAGCAGCGAAAAAAGCAACCTTTTTTCTTTAAATATGACGCGTTATGTGAACACGTGAGACGTTTATCGCAACCATGCCGGATATATCACATGATCCATGTAATAGGCAAAAGACACCATGCATATATGACATATGCTTGCCATATTGACATATCTGCGCAAAAGAGCAAATATAAAACTGCATAAATTATATATATTTGTTCGCTGGCAGCTCGTTTGCTTAAAAACAGAGAGAAGAATTTAATAAAATATTTCCGGCCGATAGGCTGGTTGAAAAAATGCATCGGAGGTGTAGTATGAAGAGATGGGACAGGCAGCTATGCTTCGGCCTCATGTTTATCATAGTCGCGGGTGCTGTAATGAGTGTAGCAGCTGATGTCCAGGATTATAAAAAGACCCCCATTCTCTCAGCACACCTGTCATCTGTTCAGAATGTGAAAGCGGATGAAAGCGGGGCTCGTGGGAAGGCGGCCTTTTATCTCAGCGGTAATGAAAAGGAACTTCATTTCAGGCTTGACGTGTCAGGCATCAGAGATGTTACTGCAGCGCATATTCATCTGGTTGCGAATGACGGCAATGGCAGAGTGGTTGCGACAATGTTTGACATTACTGAAATCCCGCCGAGGGGAAGCTGCAGCGACTCGGCAGCAGAAGGCAGTATTAAGGACAAGGACCTCGTGGGACCCCTTGTGGGAAGTCCCCTTGCGGCTCTCCTGAGGGAAATGGAAGGCGGCCATACCTATGTCATCGTCCATACGAAAAAATATCCAATGGGGCATCTTCGCGGACAGATAGCAGACCCTTCATCTTTTTGAATGGTCAGATGAAACGTCCGGGACTTTCCATTCGCTCTTGAGTTGACGGGCCCTTTTTTTTGTTGATTCACTCCTCTGTGGTATCATTAATCAGGTTTATTTCTGCGGACCCAGGATTTGATTCAGCGGTTGGTTGTGCCCGGATTCGATGGAGTTCATGATTGATCTGACTTTTTATTATCGCGAAGGATGCTGGCTGTGTGACAAGGCTGAAGAAATGCTGAACGGCCTGCAGGAGAAGTACTGTCTCACTATAAATAAAATATCAATCGACTCCGACAGGGAACTGTACGAACTGTATCAGGGCGATATCCCGGTCATTGAGTTTAAAGACAGATCAGCCCTTCACGGGGTGATTAAGAAAAAGGACCTTCTGAGAAAACTTGAGGAAAACAGGATATGAAAATAGTGCGAAAGCGCGGGACAGAGACAACCCTAGATTGTTATGATCAGACCGCTTAACCATAAAACGGAGTTGTGACAAACGGGACAGGTATAATATTTTGTTGACCTGAAAATCCTCATCCACCATTTCCTCCGCTTTCTTTTCAGCTCTGTAGCGCATTTTCTGCAGATCAAGCTTCCCTTAATATTGGATTTTGCAGGTTCATTGAAGTGCCGGCAGCTTACGGCCGGAATGTATTGATCACCCTGATGCGAGAGGGCGCCGTCAGTCCTGTGAGCAGAGCAGTCCCCGGCCTGATATATGTCCCATTGTGGCCCGACGTGCGAAATACCGTATTCTCTGTCATATTCAGCACGTTTCAGCCTGTTGCTCAGGGTCTCGTATGCCTCGTTCAACAATGCAGCAACAGATTGATTGCCTCCGAGATCAGGATGTATCTTCAAATCCCGCATAAGCGTGTGATAACTTGCCCGGATGACTTCAGCAGGGGCATCTGGCTGTACATGCAGTACCTGGTAATAGTTTTGGCTGGTATTGATATTCTGTTTTATAGCTTTCTCCTGTCCTGAATACACTGAGTAAAAAGAGTGCACAATACTTTTGCTCCCATCACAGTGGCACAAAAAGATATGTCATTCTAATGTAAAATGCAATATCAATACCAGAGAGTAAATCCTTGAAAATATGAAATAATATTAGGAGTTGAGAGGGTGTATTAGTGTAATAATGATTTACAGTGTCAGTAATTCTGACATAGGCAGGAATGTTCGCTGCCACTCAGTGGTTATTTGCCTCAGCTATGGTGGTGTTGTGTACGCTTCTGCACATAGTATCAGGATATTCGGCGCATTGTTTAATGCGCACTGTTTTGAATGATGGATTCCTCTCTATTCCTGAAAGGACGCAGCAAGTCTTCGAGGATAAGATAGAGTGACGGCACGAGAATCAACGTAATCAATGTTGCGAACAGTATCCCGAATCCGAGGCTTATCGCCATTGGTATAAGAAACTGGGCCTGCATGCTTTTTTCCAGTATGATCGGGGTCAGTCCGAGTGAAGTTGTCAGTGAGGTCAGGACGATGGGGCGGAACCTCCGCTGGGCTGCTTCAATTACAGCCTGATGCAACTCTACACCCGCGCGCCGCTTATCATTCACAAAGTTGACCAGCAGCAGAGAGTCATTGACCACTACCCCTGTGAGTGCGACGATGCCGAAAAGACTGAGGATGCTGAGGCTGAAACCAAGAACGAGATGTCCGATAATGGCACCGACAAACCCGAAGGGAATTGCCGACATAATAATGAAGGGCTGCAGGTAACTCCTGAAAGGAATGGCCAGCAGTGTATAGATAACCAGAAGGGCCATCATAAACCCCTTTGCCATGCTTCCCATGGATTCCCTGCGTTCTTTTTCTTCTCCCTCCAGATTATAGGTCAGCCCCGGGTAGTCATTCACAAGATCATTGAGGACCGTGTCTTTCATTTCAAGAAGTATGTCCTCCGCGTTGGCCCTGTTACTGTCAACACTGGCGGTAACGTTGATCACTCTTTTTCTGTCAGTACGGTTTATCTCGCTGAAGCCCCGTCCTTCCTCCACTAAGGCGGCCTGTGAGAATGTTACTTCAGCGCCGTCTGATGTGCGTATCCGCATCGATTCGAGATTGCCCATGCTCTTTCTGTCTTCCTCGGGGTACCGCACCATGACCTTTACTTCATTCCGTCCCCGCTGGAGTCTCAATGCCTCTGCACCATAAAAAGCGCCACGGATCTGTCTCCCGAGGTCTTCCTCGGTAATTCCCAGGGTTCGCGCCTCCGGCCGAAGGGTGAGTTTCAGTTCCCGTTTCCCACGGGTATAATTATCATCAATATCGCTCACTCCCGGGTACGCAGCAAGGGCGCTTTTGATTCTCGGAACTGCGTGAGCAAGCACATCAAAGTCTTCATGGGCAAGGCGTATGTCGACATTTTTTCCGAAGCGCACCAAGTTGGAGACAAACGTCACCGAATCGGCTCCCGGCACATCACCCACTGCTTCACGCCATTTTCGGGCGATCTCGGCTGAGGCGATTCCCCGTTTTTCCGACTCTGTCAGCAGCAGTGCAATATCGGAAAGGTGGGAGGCTGATGAAGTGCTTTCGCCGCTGTGGCCGTAGAGAATTGTACTCCCCAGTGTTGAATAGATATGCCTGAGCACCCCTGATTTCTTCTCTCTGGTTCTGTTGTAGTCTCCAATAACTTCCTGCGCTTTTCTCACAATGTAATCATGAGCCGCCGCAGTATCATCTATCGGGGTCCCTATAGGCATCTTTAACGTTGCTGTAATCAGGTCGCCGTCAACGTCAGGCATAAAGCGGAACTTTACAATCCCCCCGCCTACAAGTCCTGCAGCGATGAAAAGGACGGCAATGGCAGTTGCCAGTGTTGTGTACCGGTAATGGGTACAGAAGGCCAGAAAATTTTTGTAAGGGCCGGCAACAAAGCCCTCAAGCCGGCTGCCGAACCGCTCTCTTGTCCGGGTAATAAAACCGGCGGCCCCCTTTGAATGCCTGGTCCCTTTGCCGAGGCTTAAATGGGCGGGGAGAATGAGCAGCGATTCAACGAGAGAAACGAGAAGTATGGGGATAACCACAAAGGGAATGACCCTGATGAACTTTCCCATTGTCCCGCTGATAAACACGAGGGGCAAAAAAGCCGCGACTGTCGTGAGCACCGAGAAGACGACGGGCCGGCCCACCTCAATGGTACCGTCTATGGCCGCATTTAAATAGGGCTTTTTCATTCCCCGGTGCGTGTAGATATTTTCTCCCACCACGATGGCATCATCGACAACAATTCCCAGGGCAAGGATAAAAGCAAAGAGTGACAGCATGTTAATCGAGACATCAAGGGAGGGCATCATGAGCAGGGCCCCAAGAAATGATATGGGAATGCCGAGCATTACCCAGAGTGCAAGCCGTATCTGCAGAAACAGTCCCAGGATGAGAAAGATCAGGATGAGGCCGAGGAAGGCGTTTCTCAGCAGCAGGTTTAATCTGCTCCTGTATATATCGGAAAAGTCGTTCCATTCGGCCAGTTTCAGTGATTCAGGAAGCGCCGTTCTTTTCTTTTTAACATAGGTACTCACGATTCTTGAAATATCCAGAGGTTTCT
Source organism: Thermodesulfovibrionia bacterium (assembly GCA_945786855.1). Lineage (GTDB taxonomy): Bacteria > Nitrospirota > Thermodesulfovibrionia > UBA6902 > UBA6902 > CALZGI01. The sequence goes on from CALZGI010000049.1 coordinate 5,369, forward strand.
GCATTCCCACGCGGTATACCGCTACCATTGCTGCGGGCAGGCCGTCCAGGCGGGCGAATTCATCGGTCTCCCTGAACTTGTCCTTCACATTGGCTATGTCTCCGAGCTTCAGCTCCGTACCGTTACTTTTCTTGAGAACAGCGATGTTTGCGTACTCGGGTCCGTCATAACGTTTTTCTTTTGTCCGGATAAGAACCTCTCCTCCTCTCGCCTTTACCGCTCCTCCGGGAAGGTCCATCGAGGCCTGACGTACTCTTTCGGCTATCTGCCCAAGGGTGAGCCCGTACTGCCTCAGTGTCTCTTCTTTCACTTCAATGGATATTTCATAAGGCCGCACGCCCCTGAGGTCTACCTGGGTTATTTCAGGCATTGCGAGCAGATCGTCCCGTATTGCTTCAGCCTGCTCTCGGAGGCTCCGCTCGGGGGCATTCCCATATACCACCAGGGACACGACCTCACGGCGGTTTGCCGTTTTCGTTATGACGGGCTTCTCCGATTCTTCGGGAAAAGTAATAATGCGGTCAATCTCGGCCTTGATATCCTGCAGAACAATATCGATATCTTCTCCCTGCATGATTTCGGCTGTGACCCGGCCGAATCCTTCAGATGCCACAGACTTGATTTCCTTTATCCCCGTGATGCTGCTCAGGTTTTCCTCTATCTTGAGGAGTATGCCGTCTTCCACTTCTTCAGGGCCTGCCCCGGGATATGCTACGCTTACCTGAACCATGTCAAGGTCAATTTCCGGAAAGACCTCCTGTTTTATGGCAAAGGCCATTACCAGACCGCCTACGATGAAAATCATCATCAGAAGGTTTGCAGCTACATGGTTGTTGGCCATCCATTTAATTTGCCGGTTCATTAATTGATTGTCCTCAATTTCATTCCGTTGGCAGCACCTGAGATGTTTGTCAGGATGATCATATCACCTTCTCCTATGCCTTCTCCGATAATTACCTGTTCTCTTTCCATTCTCAGGGGGACCACTCTTTTTATTTGCAGGATGTTTTCTCCGTCCATAATCCAGACGGATGAATCGTCACGGAAGGCGGCTCTGGGAATGACAAAAACGGAGTTCAGCTTTTTCCCTTTTATTTGGACATCAACAAACATGCCGGCTGCCAGTACGGGATGTGATGGGTTTCTGTCTTCCTCTAGTCTGTAGGGGTCCCTTACCTCCACCACAAGCTGCATCATGCGGCTCCTGGGATCTACCTCGCCTGTAGATCGAATGACATGACCGTGCCACGTGTAGAGCGTGCTGCTGATGGAGAGAGTTATCGTGGCGTCAGCGCCGTTTTGGCGTTCACCGTGTCGGGGGATGTCGATCCATCGCATATCTTCGAGACGAAGGGGTACGGCAATTTCAGCCCTGTCCGTTCCCGCGAGCACGGCAACACTGTTGCCTGATTTCACGTACTGCCCGAGGGCTATATTTTCCGACCGGATCCTGGCATTGAAAGGGGCCTTGATTATTGTCCGTTCAAGGTCTACTTTTGCCTGCTCTATCTGGGCTGATGCCGAGGCCAGTCCGGCCCGGGCACTCTTGAGCTGCGGTTCATAAAGGACTAATGGATTCGGCGGGGCATCACCGTCCGGGTTTATGCGGTCCCATTCGGAACGGGCAATGCGCGCCTGGCTTTCTATTGTTGCAAGCTCAAATTCGGCCTTTGCCCCGGCAGATATTGCTTGTTCGAGTCTGAGTTTGTAATCAGTTTCTTCTATTCTAAAAAGGACAGATCCTTCCTGAAAAAAGGCTCCTACATTTAAGCCGGGGGCAGTATACATGATTTGCCCGCTTACCTGCGGGATTACAGAAATCTCTTCGGCTGCTTCGACGGTCCCCGTGCCTTTCACAATAATATCAGTATTTTCTTTTGCAGCCCTGAAGACTTCGACAAGAATCCCCGGGTCTTTTTGTGTTTTCCTTTCAGGCGCCGAACGGGCGGCTATGAGCATTTTCATAATGAAAAATCCGGCGATGATAATAATAAGTGGAAGTGCTATTTTCAGTATTTTTGCCTTTTGACTCATTGTTTCTCTTCCTCTATCTTTCACTGGTTAAATTTTCATGGATCATTCCATCGGCCCAATGACCGCCAAGAGCCCGAGCCAGCTGAATCCGGTCAGTGATGAACTGTCTTCTTGATGCCAGCAGGTTGCTCTTTGCAGTCACATTACGGAGCTGCTCTGTGAGGACGGGCAGGTAATCAGTCAGGCCCTGCATGTACCTGGCAAGGGCAAGCCTGAGCGCGCTGTCAGAGGCGGCTACCGTCTGCTTAAGCATCACGATGCGTTCCTCTGAAGCCTTCCCTTTGGCGAGGGAGTCCTCAATATCTTTGAATGCGTTCAGGACTGTTTTGTGATACACTGCAAGATTTTCCCTGAATACAGACTCTGTCCGGTCAACTTCCGCTTTTCTCCTCCCTGAATCGATGACCGGTTGAGCTGCCTGCAGAAGGATGTTCCAGAATATATTCGGTGAATCGAGGATGGTTCTGACCTTGTCGCTCGCACCGCCATAGGTCCCGACGAGATTGAATGAAGGGAATCTGTCTGCAATGGCTGCACCGATTCTTTCATCACTTCCCCTTAATCGCAAATATGCTGATTCGATATCCGGGCGGTTCGTAAGAAGTTCAGAGGGGATACCTGCGGGAAACTTCGGAGCATTCGGTAACTCCTGAACGCTGCCTCCCGCTTCACGGTCAGGGAATTGTCCTGTCAGGACAGACAGTGCATTGACCGTTGTGGCAAGGTTTTGCGCAAAAACCGGTCTCTGGGCCTTTGCAGAGGCAAGGTTCTGTCGTGACTGATACAGGTCAATTGCAGGGACAAGACCTTCGCGGTAGCGCCGCTCAACCCTGTCCAGAGTATCCTGAAAAGAAGCAATGGTCTGATCGGTGAGCGCAAGCTGCGCCCTCTGCTCAACGGCACGATAATAAAGGTCCGCAAGCTGGGCTGAGATACTTATGTACAGGGCTTTCAGGTCATACTGCGATGCAAGGGCGTCAAATCGTGTCGCTTCCGATTTCGCCTTGAGTTTTCCCCACAGATCAAGTTCAAAACTTGCGGCAGCCGAAAGTCTGTACGTATCCTGAGTTATTGCGCCCGCTGCTGTTGACTGACGGGCTCTGCCGCCTGCACCTTCGATGTTTAACACAGGCCCCCGGGACGAGTCTGTTATACGGACCAGTGCATGGGACTGCTCAAGTCGTTCATATGCCTGTGCAATATCAAGGTTATGCCCAAAGGCCTCCTGCATCAGGGAATCCAGTGTTTCATCATCAAACCGCTCCCACCATCTGCCGATTTGAGGAGCGGGTTTATTCTCTTCTCCGGAATAGGTGCCGGGTAATTCAATGAGCGGCTCAGTGATATTTGATTTGTGAAGCGAACATCCTGAGACTGCCGATGTGACAGCTATGATTATTACGGATACAATGATACTCCCATGTCTGATGCACGCTCTCATCATTTTGCCTTCATCCCGGCTGTTACATAAGGAATGATCAGGTTCACCAGCGACCCGGCATCAATGTCAGTTTTCATACCCATGAACTCAGGCTTCATGCCGCCGCAAATATGCATGGTGTGAAAAAGTGCTCCCATGGTGAAGTGAAGCCGCCAGAACAGCTGATCACGGGGCTGGTCAGGAAGGGCTGCAGACACTGTTTCAAACAGAAGGTGAGCCATGGGGTTGATGATCTGGTGAAAGACTTTTCTCACCGTGTCATCGGGATCTGCAAAGGACCTTCCGATGAAGGTGATAAAGTTGTCCGCTCCCCGCTCTGATTCACGAAAAAGGATTGTCGGTTCTATAAATGCCTTCAGTACGGCCTTTATATCAGGGGGCTTCCCTTTTGATTGTGCAGCATCTCTGACATCTTCAAGCCTCTGCCTTCGCGCCTTGTTCAGGGGGATCATTCTTCTTTTGATAACCTCTTCGAGCAGAGCCTGCTTTGAGCCGAAGTGGTAGTTGACTGCAGCGAGGTTTACCTTTGCTGCTCCGGTAATGGCCCGCAACGATGTTCCCCGGTAGCCGTCCCGGGCGAACAGGATCTCTGCGGCATCGAGGATCTTCTGTTTTGTGTCAACAGGTGATGTGTCTTTACTATCATTCATACGTTTAATTAAAACAAACGTTTTAATTAATGTCAAGCTGTTTTTGGGAATATGCACCCTGGCATTTCTGCTTTCCCGGGATAAGTAGTGCGTTGTTTTTATTGATCTTTGGCCAATGGTCTGATAAAATTCTGTATCCTGTCTATTGCCCCTCATTTATACTGGGGGATGAA
>CALZGI010000050.1 GCA_945786855.1 Thermodesulfovibrionia bacterium
AAAGAAGAAGTAGCTGCCACGCTTGAGTAAAATTTCAATCATTTGCTAAAGCTTCCTCATTGCCCGCTCGTACCAAACACAGCATCGTCGCCCTCTGACTCCATTCACCAGACAAAAGATATTCAAAAAGGCAGGGTATCGCCGCCCAAGCCATAATTTTGAACGCCGAAAAAAACTTTTCCATCAGCAGTCTGTATATTACTGTAAATAGGAAATATTAAAATATATTATAATGAATGTAATTATGAACCTGTACAGTACAAATCAAAAAAATGATAATAGGTCTGCTCACCCTTGATCTTCATATACCCGAGTCAAACTCCCTGAAGTCAAAACGAATGGTAATCAAGAGCCTGATTGACAGGATAAAAAAGAAATTTAATGTGTCCATAGCGGAAGTGGACGCGAACGATTTGTGGCAGAGAAGTCTCCTCGGGGTGGCACTCGTTGCCAATGAAACACAGATAATAAATAAAGTTTTCGAAAAAATTAAAAATCTGATATCAGATACGCATACAGTAGAATTAATCGATTCCACCATGGAACTATTGTGAAAGAATTAAATTTACAGATAACCTTCAACCTAAGGGATATTCCCTGAATTACGCATTATATTTTTAACGTGTTATCCTGGAGAAACCATGCATCCATACAAACGGTCCGCGCGTGTCAGCGATTTGATAAGAGAAGAAGTCGCTGATATAGTAATGAATAAAATCAAGCACAAAACCCTTGGATTTGTGACCATAACCAGGGCAAAGGTCAGCGACGACCTGAGACATGCAACAGTTTTCCTCACTGTTCTTGACATGGAAGAAACCAAGAAGGTGCTTAAAAAGCTCAACGCAACCGCTTCTTTCATCAAAGGAGAGCTGGGCCGAAGGTTAAAAATGCGGCGAGTCCCTTCATTAATATTCAAGGTTGATGAAGCAGTGGAATACGGCAGAAAAATAGACCAAATACTTGATGATATCGATTCAGAAAGGAGCTCGATTGAAGACGACGAAGATCTCTTCTAAACTTCTCAACCTCATTAAGCAAAGCTCATCATTTCTTATCGTGGGGCATATTAATCCGGAAGGAGATTCAATAGGTTCCTCGCTGGCCCTTGCGCTGGGACTGAAAAAACTCGGAAAGAAGGACATATGTGTTCTCAGCAAGGACCCCGTACCGGAAAACCTGAAGTTCCTTCCCTGGGCCCGTACGATAAAGAGGAGGCGCCCCGCCAGAGAATTTGACGTTGTTGTTTTAGTTGACTGCAACTCTATGGAAAGAACGGGCTTTGAAACCTTCAGGGCAAGGAAAACAGCAATTATCGATCATCATGTACTCCCCGCTGAGACCGCGAAATCTCCATTCTATACATCGCTGTCGGCCGGCATAATTGACCCCGGTGCCGCTGCAGCAGGGCTGCTGGTTTTCAAGGTGCTGAAAGCGCTCAAAGTAGAGCTCGATAAAACAATAGCCACAAATTTATACGCGGCGATACTCATCGACACAGGAGGCTTCCGCTACTCTAATTCATCCCCTGAATCTCTGAAAACGGCCTGCCATCTTGTAGAGGCAGGAGCAAGCCCGTGGAACATCTCAAAAGAAATATTTGAAAATATTCCCTTCAGGGGGCTTAAGTTATTGGGGCTGACACTTGCTACACTGGAAAGAAAAGACGGAATAGCGTGGATCACAACTACAGAAGATATGTTTCGGGAGACAGGAACGACTTCTGAAGACTGTGAAGAATTCGTTGATTTCCCCCGGAAAGTGAAAGGGGCGGAAGTTGCGATTTTCTTCAGGCAGGCGGGAGAAAATGTCTATAAGCTCAGCCTCCGCTCAAAAGGGAAGGTCAATGTGCGGAAAATAGCGAAGAGCTTTGGCGGAGGCGGTCACGATGCTGCTGCCGGCTGCAAAGTAACAGGAAGCCTCAAGGAAGTGCAAAACAAAGTTTTGAAAGTTGCGAGAAAAGCATTAAAAGAAACTAAGTGATCAGACAGCAAAGCGGCAGAGGGACAACGAAAGACCAATACCTGTACTTTGAACCTGAAGGATATTTTTCCAGCCTCAAGACTGATCAGGAGGCAGGATCAGAATGAATAATCTTTATGAATATAGTTGTATGCATTCATAAGCCGAAAGGCATCTCGTCACAGGATGCCGTAACAAAAGTAAAGAGAATACTCAAAGTCAAAAAAGCAGGGCATACGGGGACACTGGACCCGCTTGCCACGGGTATGCTCATCGTCTGCATTAACAGGGCCACACGGCTTGCATCCTATTTTACTGATCTCCATAAAGCATACACCGCCGTTATGAAACTGGGCGAGTCCACTGATACACAGGACTCATCTGGCGCCATAACAGAAACATGCGCAATCCCTGATATGGACAGAGCGTTCATAAAGAATGTTATGGAAACCTTCCGGGGAAAGATTCTTCAGCAGCCTCCCATGTATTCCGCGTTAAAGCATAAGGGAACGTCACTCTACAAATATGCCCGGCAGGGAATTGAAATTGAACGCCCGCAAAGAGAAGTCACTGTTCACAGTATTGAGATTGTGAACATCGACGTGCCCTTTCTCACTTTCAAAGTAGTCTGTTCGAAGGGGACCTACATAAGAACATTGTGCCACGATATGGGGAAAAAACTCGGGACGGCGGCTCACATGCATGAACTGGAGCGTACCGGCATAGGCGCCTTCAGTGTAGAAAAAAGCCTGACCTTTGAAGAATTACGATCAGTAAGTGAAGGTGATCAAATTACCCATGGCATATATAACATGGACGAAGCTCTGTCCTGGCTTCCGGAATATGTGGTGAATGAATCAACGTTTCAGGCGATATTGAACGGGAACCCTGTGAAACTGAACAGCCTCAAGCCTGCTGATGATATAGTAACCGCTTCAGGGATAAGGATAAAATCATCGGACGGGACATTACTTGCAATCGGCAGCTATGTGAAGATAAAAAATATGATTAAAATGGATGTTGTGTTTACATGAAAAAACTGAAAACACCATTAAAAGAAGAGCTTACACTCAAGATAAAAGTTGAGCCACGCTCGTCACAATCAGGAGTCGCAGGTCCCTACGGAGATGCTCTGAAAGTCAAACTCACCTCCCCCCCGGTCGAAGGCAAAGCGAATAAAGAGCTTATTGAAGTCCTCGCAAAAGAATTCAGGATATCAAAGAAAAATGTGGAGATCATATCCGGTCAATCATCGAAAAATAAAATTGTGAAGCTTTTTGGAGTATCCCGCACTGAGTTGATCGAGTAATGGGCCTCTTCCACATTGAAGATAAAATGCAGGAGGGACGAATGCCCCCCCGTAACAAAAAGTTCTTATTTCTGAATACTCGTCTCTTCCACAATCACAGCATATTTATACCCGCTGCCGAAGTCCTTGTCTTTGTATAAAGTCCCCTTTGCGGTCACAACATCTCCCACTGAGGGAAGGTCCTGTGTCGTCAATATGATGTCATTGGTCCCTTTTGACTGAGTTCCGCTTCCGTCCTGAAGGTGTATCCAGTTTTTCCCCATAATGCTGGGGGTGACTTTTACAACCTCTCCTCTGACTGTAATGTTTTTGCTGTCAAGATCGGCACTTTTTTCATGAAGTTCAGCAACGGTATATGCATCGGGGCCTGCGGCCTTTTTAACTTCAATTTGCGTAACCGGCTTCATTGCTGCACCGCTGCCGGGCAATGATTTGTGGGGCGACAAACCTCCTTCTGCTTCAATTGGGCCTCCAGAAAAGACTAATGCGTCGAAAGTGCGGTTCAGTGTTTTGCTTGTAAAGTTTTTCATAACCATTCCCGGAGCAAATGACATTTCCTTTCCAACAGTCACTTTCATCTGAGGTACGGCCACCCAGGTTTTTTTGCCATCTTTTTCGATACTTATATAGGTATAGCCACCGCTGTCCATTGACTCGACAACTGTCCCCGAGAGAGAAGAAGCACCCTGCCCGGCTGTACTACCCTGCATATTCTCCACCGATTCACCGGACGTCTTGGAAAAGGCATCTGTAACATCCCCAAAGTTCACTAAAACCAGCACCATCATTGCAAATACCGCCAAAAATCTCATCATTTAAATCTCCTTACAATTTATAATATCTAATGGAATCAGCACTATCCCATAAACTTAATCATACTTTTTTAGAAATAAAAAAGGCAATTCTGATCCAAAATCATGCACTTGCTATTACCATCATGTCGTATAGTATATTAATAAATAAACGTGAATATATTATGAATTGCATTTTTATTTAAACTGATGAACAAAGGAGGGGTTAATAATGAGTAATGACGTTAAGAAAAAAGTAAGTGATTCCCTTTCGTCACATCCCTATCTCAACCTTGCAACAGTTTCTCCTGACGGTACGCCCCTGGCGCACACTCTTGGCTATGCATCAGACGGAGCCACTGTATATTTCATGACAGACAAAAACAGCCGTAAGGCAAAAAATATGAACGCCTGTCCGTCTGTTGCGTATACAGTTGATGAAGATCATACTGACCTGGCCAGAATTCAGGGGATACAGATGACCGGAAGAGCTGAGGTCCTGACCGACGGAGCGGAGATCCAAAAAGTGCTCGAGATCATGACCAGAAAATTCCCGAACATGAGAGACATTCCTGAAAATCCTGACTATGTCTTTTACAAAGTAAGGCCCGTAGAAGCTCAATTCATAGACAACAGGGTCAGCTTTGGCTACCGTGAAACTGTTCTGTATACATAACACATGATTACTATTCATGCACCCCTTCCCCAAGTGGGAAGGGGATGCACGAAAAAAAGGATCTTTCAACTCCCCGTAACTTAACTCCCCTCGGTAGTAATATGCTCTCTCAGTTTTTCGAGGGTTTTCTTCCCGATACCCTCAACGTTTTTTAAATCATCCACGCTGTTGAACTTTCCCTTCTCATTCCTGTAGCTAACAATAGCTTCTGCCTTCTTTTTACCTATACCGGGAAGCTTTGCCAGCACCTTTACCGCTGCCATGTTTATGTTGACTTTGTTTCCCGCGCCCAGGTTCTCTGCATAGACCGCGCCGCCCAGGATTAAGCTGACAGTAAAAGCCAGGATTATTGTTTTGCATATTTTCGAATATAAGCTGGTTTTCATTTTTTTCTCCTTTCAGTTTTTGAATTTTTTTCTTTCCTTAACTACCTGATTCACCTCCTTTCCTCAGGACACGTTCCAGTTCACAAATAAACTTTTGAAACATGAAGTGGCCAGCAGCATGTTCCAGCCATGAGTTCACATAATACGATCCGGAACCTGATCGACCTGAGTTCATAAATGACCGGAGATAAGCGAGTGTATCATGATCTTTCTGTAAAAAATAACTGTCACTTCTTACAGGTGTATGAAAGATCGCCGGGCAGTATGCTTCTGTGTTGCATCGTCTATCCTCCTTGCTGTATCATGATTTAATCATGGACAATCAAGTAGTCATAACAGGCACGGGACTGGTATCTGCACTGGGCCGTACTCCATCGGAGACATGGGAATCCCTATGCTCACTCAGGAGCGGGATCAGGCCTGTCGATGATTTTGATTTAGAAGGGTTTCGCTGCGCAGCCGCGCAGGTCCATGGACTGGGGGCAGCGGAACTGGACATTCATCCCAGAGATTCACGCATCATGGACAAACATTCATACATGCTCATGAAAGCAAGCCGGGATGCATCCAGGGAAGCACAGCTCGATGACGGTTCTGTCCCTCCTGATGAAAGGGGATATTTTGCTGCAATGGGAATGGTTGATTACAACATTGACGACCTGCTCCCGGCGGTCCTTGACTCACAGGATGAAAAAGGGGAGCTGGACTATGACAGATTTTTCAGCCATGCCTATCAACAGATTCATCCATTATGGCCGCTTTCCATGCTCAACAATATCAGCTTTTGCCAGGTTGCTATTGATCTGGGGATAAAGGGTGAGAACACAACATTTTCACCCCATGGCGACTCGTGCGTTCATTCCTTCATAGAGGCATACCATGCGGTCCTGGAGGGTAAAGCCAGTGTGGTACTTGCCGGTGGAGTCAGTGAAAAAGTATCCCCCTTAAGCCTGGCCCGGGCATCAATCTTTAACGTCCTGAACAAAACAGACCAGCAGTGCCGCCCCTTTGGAAAAGGACGTGCAGGGACAGTCCTTGGAGAAGGCAGCGGGATACTGTCTCTTGAACTGCTTTCAAACGCAAAAAAAAGAAATGTTCCGCCCCTTGCTGTGCTGTCAGGATACGGCACCTCCTTTGAGACCGGGGAAGATTCGAACAGCCCTTCTTCCCAGGCCATTTCAATAGCCATGGAAAAGTCCATTGCGATGGCCGGTCTTTCACCCTCTGATATCGATCTGATCATTGCACACGGCGACGGAACATATGTGGGTGATAAACAGGAAATGGAGGCAATTCACGGGACTTTTTCGAAATGCATAAAAAGTGTCGGTGTATTCTCTTCAAAAGGGGCACTGGGACACATGCTTGGCGGGGCGCCTGCGGTTGATGCTGTTCTGGGAATCTACATGTTAAAAAATGGTATAATTCCAGCTAGTTGCAGTTCACCTCCGGTCGATGACTCTGTGAAATTTACACTTGTCACTGATGAGCCGGCGAAGGCAGGTCTCAAAAAGATCCTGATAAATTCTGCAAGCTATGAAGGACAATGCTCTTCATTCATAATAGAAGCACTGAAATAGGATAGAGTCAAATGTAAAAGATCAAAGGTCAGCTCCTAAGTGAAGCTCCCTGCCTACTGGGGGGGCATCAAATAGGAATAATTTTATTAATGACCAGTTGACCGTTATATCCCCCTCTTTGCTAAAGGGGGAAACTTGAGAGGAGAACTTTTTATTCCCGTTTATAAAAAACGGGGTATTCAAGTTCACTTCTTCATAAACCTCTGAAAAAAATAGTCCGCAACCGGACTTAAACATTTGAAATCACGTAAACGATGCGATTTTTATATTACGATAAGGTAGATAATATTGAAAAAGGGAAAACCATTACGGGGGTCAAAACCTTCACCCTTTCTGAAGAATTCTTCAGGCACCATTTCAAAAAACAGGCGCTTGTTCCCGGAGTAATATATGTGGAAGCCATGGCGCAGCTTCTTGGCTGGCTGATTATTTATTCCCACGACTTTAAGCTCTCCGCCATTATGTCCCTCGTTGAGGATGTGTCCGTTGCACCTGCTCTGAGGCCGGGGTTTTCAGCCGAAATTCATGGAGAGATCATCTCAACATCCCGGCGGGATTCTCTCGGCAGGGCATGGATCACTGTTGACGATAAAACCATTGCCTCAATGGACCGCATTATTTACAGTCACGTGCAAAAGGTCAATTCAGAAGATCTTATGAACCTGTTCTATTATTACAGCGGCATAAAAGTTAACCCAGGAGAGTGAATGAGCAGCAAAAGAAGAGTCGTTGTAACAGGTCTCGGCATTGCCACTGCCCTCGGACTGGAGGTTGAGGAAAGCTGGCAGAAAGCGCTTAACGGTGTATCGGGCATCAGGAAGATAACAGTGCCCCATACTGAAAAGTCCCCTGTTCAGGCGGTCGGTGGAGTAACGAACAGCGACTGGGAAAAAATAACCGGCACGTTCCCGGAGGATGCAGCGGCGGAAGGAGAACGGCGCACCCTCTTTGCTCTCTGGTCTGCCCGCTCCGCATTAAAGGACGCGGGACTGGAGGAGTATGACGGTGACAGGGACCTGTTCGGTGTAAACCTGTCAGCCTCACTCGGAATAAACAGGCTCGAAGATATTCAGCGAAGGAACAATGAAGGGAAGAAGTTCGATTATGCTCGATTCAGCAGGGAGTATAAAGATGTGCATAGAGAATCGCTTGTGAAAAATAATTCAAACAGACCCGCCGCCCTTATAGCAGGAAGATATAGATTCAGGGGGTATAATTCAACAATCACGACTGCCTGTGCTTCTGCCTCACAGGCCATCGGTACTGCATACCGGGCAGTTTACCGCGGGGATGCAAACGTAATGGTTGCTGGCGGAGCTGACTCTATGATTAACCCCGTCGGCCTTGTTTTCTTTGTCCTTTTGAGCGCTGCAGCCATATCAAAGGAAAACCCGGCAGAAGTATGCCGGCCCTTTGACAGAAAGCGGTCCGGCCTTGTGATGGGAGAAGGCGCGGGGATTGCAATTCTTGAGGAAGAGTCCCATGCCCGTGAACGGGGGGCAAAGATATATGCTGAAGTGGCAGGATACGGTACAACCATGGATGCCTACAAAGTTACCGCTCCCCATCCTAAAGGGATCGGAGCAGAACAATCCATGCAAAAGGCATTGGAGGATTCAGGCCTTCATTATAACGAAATAGACTATATCAATGCCCACGGAACCAGCACAAAGCTCAATGATGCCGCAGAGACAATGGCAATAAAAAAAGTATTTAAAGAGCACGCTCCCAACCTTTCCGTCAATTCAAGCAAATCCCTTATCGGACATTTACTGGCAGCCTCGGGCGGTCCCGAATTTGTATTTACCGCACTCAGCGTCAATAGAGATAAACTTCATCCGACAATCAATCTGAAAAACAGGGACCCGAAATGCGATCTTGACTATGTACCGGGCAGAGCGAAAGAAAAAACGGTACGTGCTGCCATTTCCAACTCATTCGGGTTCGGCGGGCAGAATGCATCACTGGTTTTAAAAAAATATAGAGCGTGATAGATTCTGCATTTCACACAGAGAGATCAGACTGGATTGCACGCATATATCTTTGAATCAGTTAACTCAAGTACGTAGTGAGAAGAATGAAGGTGTTGTGAAAGCAGATAATTTTCGATACCTTAGACGCAACATGAATATATCAGGACATACACGCTTTTGTTCAAAGCCGCATGCATATATATAATAATTCATCGAGTTAATTATCTGATTGAACAATATCTTCATTTTTCGAGTGTAAGTGGATGCCGGATTTCAGAACATTCTAAGCTAAACAGTATTGTGAGGGAACAATTATGAATATTGATTTATCAGGAAAAGTCGCCCTTGTGACCGGGGCGTCAAGAGGCATCGGCCGTGAAACGGGCATCAGACTCTCTCAGGCCGGGGCAAAGGTGGTCATTAATTACAATAAGTCACAGGAAAAAGCAGAAGCTGTGAAGAAGGAAATAACCGATGCCGGGAATGAGGCTGAAATTTGCGGGGGTGATGTATCAAATCCCGATGATGTTCAGAAGATATTCGACTTTATCAGAGAGAAGTGCAAAAGGCTCGATATTCTTGTGAATAATGCCGGGATTATCAAGGACAATTTACTTCTTTCGATGAAGCTTTCAGAGTGGCAGAAGGTCATTGATACGAATTTGAACGGAGCATTCCTCTGCACACAGCAGGCTGCTGAAATGATGATGGCACACCATTCAGGCAAAATCATTAATGTATCATCAATCGGCGCAATACGGGGCGGACGGGGCCAGACAAATTATGCTGCTGCAAAGGGCGGACTCATCTCTTTTACGATCTCATCGGCAGTCGAACTGGCTCCCAAGGGAATTCAGATAAACGCTGTCCTGCCGGGGATGATCGTGACTGACATGAGCAGCCGTGTCAGAAAAAGGGCCGGCGATATGATCCTTGAAAAAATTCCTGCCTCACGGTTCGGGGAACCCGGCGATATTGCTAACCTTATTGTGTTTCTCGCATCAGACGGGGCGGACTACATTACGGGACAGGCAATTTCTGTTGACGGAGGGCTCAGCATTGCCTGAGAGTACAGCAGGATGAAACTGGACCTGTCCGGTAAGATCGCGCTGATAACTGGAGGCTCAAGCGGTATAGGAAAAATGACGGGTATACTGCTTGCCAACGCCGGCGCAGCGGTAATTATTAATCATGAAAACAGCCAGAAAGACCACGCACGGGCTGTTATGGAAGAAATATCCGGTGCAGGCGGGAGAGCAGAGGTGTTCGAGGCAGATGTGTCAGAGCCGGAGGAAATCGACAGGATGTTCGAGTATGTGGATAATACCTTTGGAAGACTTGATGTCCTGGTAAATAACGCCGGTATTGTAAAAGACAGTTTACTGTTGACAATGCGCCTTGCCGACTGGCAGAAAATTCATGATGTTAATTTAAGGAGCGCTTTTCTCTGCACAAGGGCGGCCGTTGAACTGATGATGCGAAATGGCTCGGGGAAAGTTATTAATGTCTCTTCAGTGAGCGCGATCAGAGGATCGGGGCGGCTGACAGGCTATTCATCTTCAAAGGGTGGTCTCCTTTCTTTTACAATAGCCTGCGCCGTAGAACTGGCAAAAAAGAATATACAGGTAAACGCTGTGCTGCCGGGGATTATCGTATCTGCCCTGAGCAAAAAGGCCATCAAAAGGGCGGGTGACAAAATCCTTGAAAGAATTCCCGCCGCCCGATTTGGTGAGCCAGTTGAAACAGCAAAGCTCATCCTGTTTCTTGCATCCGACTGTTCAGATTACATAACGGGCCAGGCGATTTCTGTAGACGGGGGCATGAGTATCACTTAATGCAAATATATCAGGGAGTAGACATTATAGAAATGGGAAAGTTCAGAAACCTGTTCCTGAACAACAATCTTCTTGAGGAAATCTTCTCTGAGGGGGAGCGGGAATACTGCCTCTCAAAGCGGGACCCCTGGCAGCACTTTGCCGGACGATTCGCAGCAAAAGAGGCGGCCATGAAGGCACTCGGAATGGGAATGTCCGGCACGGGGATCGACAGTACCTTTAGAGAGATAGAAGTACTTGCGGGCCCTTCCGGCAAACCATCTATATCATTCAGTGGATGGACAGAGAAAATGAGCAAAAAAAAATTAATAACCCAGTTAACCGTCTCAATCTCCCATTCAGAAAATTATGCCGTTGCAACAGTAATACTTACCGGCCGGGATAAGGTATAATATTTATCCTGTTGAACAGAATCCCGATGTATGCTGAGGAGTGAAAACAATTATGCGATACTTGCTGGTCGATCACATTACAGAATGGGAAAAGGGGAAGTTGATAAAGGGCGTCAAAAATGTCGCCATGAGTGAAGACTTTCTGGAGTTTCACTTCCCGAAGAACCCGATCATGCCCGGAGTCATGCTCCTCGAAGCCTTGGCCCAGTTAACAGGCTGGCTGGAAGCCGCTTCATCTGATTTTCAGAACTGGTTTCTTGTCAGCAGGATA
>CALZGI010000051.1 GCA_945786855.1 Thermodesulfovibrionia bacterium
ATCTGGTTTTCAAAAAGCAGATCAGGGTCAAGTTTCTTAAAAAAAGTATATCCGCAGAACACTTCATCTCCACCTTCACCTGATAACAGTACCTCTATGCCCGCGTCAGCGGCAAACTTCGATATCAGGTAATTCGCAATTGAGCTCCGAACCAAAGAAGGGTCAAAAGACTCAAGATGATAAATGACCTGCGGCAGAACATCAAGAAGGTCCTGAAGGCTAACTATGAGCTCATGGTGTTCCGTGTCAAGAGCTTCTGCTACCTTGCGTGCATTTATAATATCACCGCTTTCACCTACACCAAGGGCGAATGTCTTCAACCGGGCATCATTCCCAAATTTTTCTTTGTATGCCCTGCTGGCAATGCCCGCGATTACGCTGCTGTCAATACCGCCGCTCAGAAGGCTGCCGGTCGGGAGAGAAAAATCAATTCTGCTGTGAAAGCTCCTGTGTATTATGTCCCTTATATTCTCAACTGCCGTCTCCACTCCGTGACCATTCACTTCAGGGGGTGCATCAGGCAGGCTTGAAAAGAGTGTAAATTGCCCTGAACCGTCCATGTAGTGTCCTGCCGGGAACTCATGAACATCGTCTGTGAAGCCGACGAGTCCCTTCAATTCCGAAGACAGGTATATGTTATTGTCTTTTTTACCGTAAAAGAGGGTCTTGATACCGAGCGCATCCCTTGCTGCAATACACTTCTCACCATCTGAGATAAGGAAGGTAAATACTGCGTCATCGAGATATGTGAACATGCCTGTGCCATGTTCCTGATACATAGAAAGAAGGAGACGTTCGTCTTTCAATGGACCGTCCGCGACATTACTTTTACCGGCAAGGTCGTTCCAGTTCCCGATCTCTCCGTCATAGCATATAGCTTTCTCTCCGTCTACCAGAGGGACACCATTATCTTTGTCCCCCGCTTTGTCTGCCCGGAGATAGTTCTGGGCCATTGTAATATTCCCTGTGGAATGTATACCCCGGGCATAGGGCCCCCTGTGTTCAATCGTTTTCATCATTGACTCAATCCGGTTGCCGCCGGGCTGACCGAATTCTGCAACAAAACCGCTCATAATATTAAGCCTCCTTTAAATAGAAAATAAGGGCGTATTTCAAACCCGCCCCTACAGTTTGAATCGTTTTATTATATTTCTTCCGGCCGTTCGCTCCAGCGTCCTACGTTCTTAAGTAACGGTTCAGGATTGTCGAATGCGCTCATAAAGAGTTTATGGTAATGGCATTCCTCCGGAGAACGCAGAATGATGTCCGGCCATTTTGAGCGATACGCACTGGCTTCACTTTCAGACATGGATGATGAAAGTGTTTCTTCAAGGAGGTCTGCAGAACCGCTTCCCTCGTCAAACTGCTCCTTCTTCCTCCAGACAATATCATGGGGCAGCATATCCTCAAAGGCCTTCCTGAGAATCCATTTCTCCACGACCGGTTCACCTTTCAGTTTGTATGCCGCAGGTATACGCTGCCCGAGCTCTATCATGGTCAGGTCGAGAAAAGGCACCCGGCCTTCTATGGAATGCGCCATGGTCATCCGGTCAACTCTCTGAAGATTGATATTGTGAAGCGATGACACAGAACGACGGAGTTCGTTATGGAGCAGGGCCTCGTCCATTATGTCTTTATAATATGTATATCCGGCAAAGAGTTCATCGGCGCCTTCACCTGTAAGGATGACCTTTACATGATCAGACGCGAGCTTTGAAGTAAAATAACAGGGGAACGCGCTCCTCACAAGGTCCTGGTCAAAAGACTCCAGGTAATAAATAATCTCCGGGAGCTGCCTCGTTAGTTCCTCCCGGGTAAGAATATATTCGTGGTGTATGGTATCAAGATGTCGTGATACAATCCTCGCTGCCTCTATATCAGGGCTCCCTTCCAGCCCAACAGAAAACGTATGGAGCTCCGTCAGGTGCTTCCGAGCTATCGCACAGATAATGCTGCTGTCAAGACCGCCTGAAAGAAATGCCCCTACGGGTACATCACTCATCAGACGCTTAACTACCGCTGCCTCAAGGGTCTCCCTGATTTCCTTTATATAATCCTCGATAGAAACACTGCTGTCAGGCTGCAGGTCAGGCACTGAATAAAAAGTATTAAAACCCTCTTTCGAATGGTAATAGGTGCCTGGCATAAACTCATTAATATCATCACAATACGGGGCGATAGCTTTCAGTTCAGAGGCAAACATAAGCTGTCCCTTACACTTTCCATAATAGAGTGATTTGATGCCTATGGGATCACGGGCCAGCATAATATCACTACCGTCAGCAATGGCAAAGGTAAACATACCGTCCAGGTGATTTACTACAGACGGGCCATGCTCCTCATAAAGATGCAGAATCGCCTCGCTGTCGCTTGTCGTAGAAAATGTATGCTCTTTGGCAAGTTCAGGGCGGAGTTTCGGGAAGTTATAGATTTCGCCGTTTGCAATGATCGCTTTACTCTTGTCTTCAGAGTAAATCGGCTGGTCCCCTCCCTCAGGGTCCATAATGCTTAACCTGGTATGCCCCAGCGTCCCTTTATTGTCAGGACTGTTAAACATGCCCCTGGCATCGGGGCCCCGATGGGTCATGAAATCCATCATGCCTTTTACTTCAGACGTACTGTTCTTATTCCATATTCCTGATATTCCGCACATAATTTATAATTATCCAATCCTGTTGGGGCGGGATTACCTCGCCCCTACTATTTTTTTATCTCAAAGACTCCGACTAAGCCGTGCCCCACGCCGTCACCTGTCTGAAGCTCCATTTCAAGTTTTCTCAGTGCGTAGGCAAGCTGCGGTTCGATGATATTTGCCCTGCTGTCACCGGGAAGACCGCCTGTTGATCGAATGACTTTCTCCATTGTCTGTACGGCCTGCCTAAGCGGTTCAGGATAAAAGTGGTAAATATCAGAGCCGCATTCCGTTGATTTCGTATCATTTCCAAACTTCGCCAGGAAATCAATTGTATGGTTTACAAGAGTGTTCCAGCTGGAAGAAAATTTATCGAAGAAACGGTTGAGTTCACGAAAACCTTCTCGCGGCACATAATCCACAATAAGCGTATTAAGGTCAGTACGAAGATTGGGTTCCAGGAGAGAATTTACCGCTTCCCTTAAAGGGGTGCAGTTCCTGTTGTACTCAGCAGTGTCAATGTGCCGGCCTACAAATATTGAGCGGTCAAAATATTTCTTTACCTTTATATCCACTCCTGAGAGGCGGCGTGCCTCTTTAATAATAGAAGTTGCCCCTTCACGGCATGTGAGCCTCAGGGGGAATGACTGAATATCCGCTTTGTCCCTTTCATCGGGCGGATAGATATATGAAATCCTGTAATCCATGAACTGTTCTTTTCTGTCAGCAGACCAGAGGTCCTGCCATTCATAGGAATAACGTCCCAACCAGTCTATGATCAGAATTGCGTCATTTTCTGAATGTTCGGCAATGTCACTTATAAGAGCGGCTGTCTGATCGGCCGTAAAATGAGAAATGGTCCCGTATGATGTGAAGTATACATCGAAGGGCTTACTGTTGGTAAAGGATGAATCAAAGCAGTCGCCGCACTCAAAAACCACTTTACTATTAAGAGAATGCTGCTCGCGGGCCTGTTCAATAAGGTCGGGGTTTATGTCTATTCCCCTATAGAATCCGAGCTGCTCCGGATTGATAAGATCAACGGCATATTCATAAATTCCCACATCCTTGGCAGTAATGCCCATGAGGAGATCATAGCCGTCTCCTCCGCCACAGCCTACATCAAGTATCCGCAGACGTTCAAGCCTCTGGGCCTTCCTGTCAACTATCTTTTTGAGAAAGGGTCGTATGCAAAGCCTCGTCACCTCGTCTTCCCAGAAACGACGTACATTGTCATACTTTCCGGTAAGACCGGTCTTCTTGATGTACTGCCCGGTGTTAACAGCCGCAGAATAGGGCTTGCGGGTGTCGTCGGTTATGTCTTCTATTTTTTCGTTCATAAATTAGTACCTTTGAATATTCTGGATTCAGACACCTGAATTCGTAATATGTAATTCGTAATTCATAATTAAATTATGCATTTGCATTTGTAAAATCAACGGCCTGAAATGCATCCGCGCAATGCACATCCGCACCTATCTTCTCCGTAAATTCAGGAGAAGTCGGCGCCCCTCCGATAAGCACCTTGACATCATCTCTCAGACCTTTTGATTTAAGGCCCTCAATAACATTCGGCATCTCGCGCATTGTTGTCGTAAGCAGGGCCGACATACCTAAAAAATCAGGTTTATGAGTCTCTACAGCACTGATGATCTTGTCAGTCGGTACGTCCGTACCCATATCAACTATCTCAAAACCAGCACCCTTAAGCATTATGGAAACAATATTCTTTCCTATATCATGGAGATCTCCCTTAACTGTTACGATAAGGAACTTTCCTTTACTCTGCACCCCTGCCTTTTCGAGATGGGGTGACAATATGTCCATGGCTTGCCCTACTGCCTCAGCAGCTGCAAGCATATCGGGGATCAGATACATCCCGCTCTCAAAACGCTCACCCACAATGTTCATGCCGCCTGTCAGACCGTCTACAATAAGGGTCTTGATATCTGTTCCCTCTTCAAGTGCCTTTTCTACAAGTTCAACGGTTGCGGGTTTCCCTTCAAAGCCCTCATCGAACCCTTCGTCATCACTCGTTACCCTTCCCTGTATAATGTTTGTTTTTATTTCATCAATAAGTGTTGTGTTGTCCATTTTTCCTCCTCCATATATATCCGTAGGGGCGGGGTGACCCCGCCCTTACAATGCTGTTTATTTTAGCTGTGACAGTATCCCCGGCACTTCCTGAATTATTTTTTTCTGTATATCATCCGCAAGAGAATTTACCGGTCTGGATAGAATTTCCTCCAGTCTTGCCAGCGCCTTTTCTATGATCCCGTCTCCCCCATCGCTCTCAAACGGGTAGTGGGAGTAAATGCTTCCATCCCTGAGTCCTTTCCGGACAAAACGCGCATAAAGTTTCTGCCTCGAATTAAAGACCTTTCTTATCTGCACCATGACCGACTCCATGTCATCCTGATCCAATCTCGGTGCTTCCAGAAACTTCTTTATCATCCCTATATGCTGGTTGTCCAGAACTGCCTGTGCCGGGCAGAATATGTTCGTCCTGTCGAGCAGACCGAAGGCATAATGTATATATTGTGCACCGGACATGGCGATCGGAATATGGGTAAACATTTTTTCAATGGTCGCCTGCATTCCGGGTACAGAGCTGTCTCCTACCCCTGCGGTTGAATAACAGGGGACCCTGTAATGCCTTGCCATCTGGACACAGTCCAGGTTGTACTGGTTAAACTCGGGGGCTCCATACATGTCATGCAGGTTGTCCATCCTTGCCCGGACCGGCACGCTCCCGAAAATCACGGGGGCGCCGGGATTCACCATCTGCGAAAGCGCGATACCCGAGAGTATCTCCGCATTAATCTGTGCCACCATGCCAGCCTCCTGTATCGGGGCTGTAGAACCGCCCTGGGGAGAACTTGAAACTACAAACGGCAGACCCCTCTTCGAAAATTCGATGAGCTTCTGTGTGGCATCATCCACCATCTCGAGTGGACTCTTAACCGTGCATGTGATAAATGAGAGAATGGGATTTTCCTTCAATGCCTCCGGACCACCGACTATTATCTCTGCCATCTTTACTATATTATCCAGCTGATCAAGGCTTGTAAGACCGGCCATCACATGTTTACTGGTATTGTTCAGAGAGTGGTAGAACTTATTGACGTCATGGTTGTTCTCATTTATTTCTTCATCTTGTATATTTACGGGACGGATAAAAAAATC
>CALZGI010000052.1 GCA_945786855.1 Thermodesulfovibrionia bacterium
AAATATAAATCGTTTTTTACTACCCCCCGGTTAAAATAGAGACTGCTGCAAAACAGGTTCTCTAATCTAACAGAAGGTGTGACCTTCCTTGTATCTATCCTTTCTTCTCTTCAACTTGATACATTTTTATAATTAGCTTCCTGAGAAGGAAGCCTTGAAGCTTTTTTATATCCGGATTAATCCAGAGTGTTTTAACCAAAGTTCAATCATGTTTTAATGATAATCATCAATTATGACATTCTCGTAGTTTCATGTGCAGAGATTGTCATCAACCTAAGACCTTGATCATTCTATTGATAAGTATCAATAATCTTCTAAATATCAGAGGTGGCCATGTCTGTATTTGCATTGAGAATATGAATTTATTTGCCTGTCTGTTAATATAGATAAGCATATCCAGCAAATAGATCTCCTCTCATCAGTGTATCGTGTGGAAACCGCGAGAGAATCGGGTTGAACGGTGATATGATCAAGAAAAACAGGTTGTGAAGAGACGGGAACAAATGGGGGGGGCACTCCGCCCGCCCTGGAAGACGTCCCAATTAAAGTTAATGCGTAAAATAAAATTACATTAAAATGTAAAACAATAATACACTAAGGCCTGTTTTTCATGCTGTTATTTGTTTTAACAATTTTGTCTAAGAGAATGACAAGATTCACCGAGAAAGGGATTTATAATAAAATTAAAATAAATTAATATACTTTACGTTTGGCGCGAAATATGATATAAGATATCCTATACTGCTGGACGATGAAGCTATAACAAACAATATTCCATGATGAGATTTAACAGGTCGCTGAGCAAGGTTTTTTTATGCATAATATAACAATCCGATTAAGGGAGGTGATCGTAACTTATTTGATTATGAATATATCTGCGTTTTAAGTCATGCTCAATCAGGCGAACCAATTGGTAGTGTCCGGTAGAGCATTGAAGAGAACGTTGGATACAATGTTGTCATTCACGAAACTCAATGAAAAGGGGGTGTATCATTATGAGTAGAAAAGTTTTTAGTTTATTTGTTAGTATCGCAGTATTAATGCTGGCTTTTGCGGTTACAAGTTTTGCAAATGTACCGGCACCGCCGGTCAATCAGAAGCTGGGTATTGCAGACAGCGTATTTAATGATTTAAATGAATCGGGGTGCCGTTTCTGTCACGATGATCCGGCGATCGTTTCTCCTCCACCGGGCAACACGAATCCGAACAAGTGGAACGTAGACCGTCATCACCTTCGCTATGGGCAGCCCGTTGAGGAAGGTTTTTGTTCGGTCAATACCGGGCAAGCATGTACTGATGAAAGTCAGTGCAATACGAGCATCTGCTCCATTTCGGGAACACCCTGTGCATCTGACGCTAACTGTCCTTCAGGGGAGACCTGTGGTGAAACATGTGTTGGCGACAGTATTGCTCCATTTCCGCCGGCTGCAGATGGAACATATCAATGTACGACATGCCATCCAATAGATGTGAATGGCTCGATTGTTATTATCGCGGTCAGAGATTGCCTGTTCTGTCATGAGCAGGTTTCAGGAGAAGCATCTGTCCATCACCTTACATCTGCGGCCCAGAGCCGTAACTGTCCTGCCTGTCATGGTTCTTTGGTAAACAAGTTCGATGATGGACATTTTATTCCGACCTATGATCCGTCGCTCGTAACACCGAACCCGAGTGAAGGGACGGGTGAACCGCTTAATGTGGAAGGCAATGGTGCCGGAGCCTGTAATTACTGTCACTCTACCGGCACAGGACAACTTGGTTCAGTTTCACCGGGGATCGTGGATGATCCCATGTTTATAGGAGCCTTCGGACCCGTTGAGGTATACACGAACTCTGAAACCCACCACAGCACGGGATTCGGACTTTTTGACAACGGACAGTGTCTCTGGTGTCACAACATTGATGAACCGGGGACCGATCCTATCCGCCGCTGTGAACAATGTCACGGTCTTGAATCACTCCACAATATCGCCATGGATTCTGATGATGCCGATATGGTATTCAACCCTGCCGGAAGCCCGAATGAGGAAAATCCCGGGTGGAGTCACGTGGGGAACAACGACGACTGCTGGGGCTGTCACGGATTTGCACAGGCTGCTTCCGGGGGCGCACCTTTTGGCGGAAACCCTGTTCCGAATATCGACAGTTCCGATGTTACGCAGGCGTTGGCCGGTACATCAACTGCGGTTACACTTACCGGGAAAAACTTACAGACTGGAACCTATGCAACGACTGTGACCCTCACTGCGGAAGATGGTTCCTCGAATGTAATTACACCTGATTTTGCAAGTGCGGACTCACTGACATTTACAATTCCCGCAACGGCAGCTGCAGGGAACTATGACCTACGTGTAGTGAAAGTTGATACCAATGATCCTCCCGTTGCAGGTGACAAGGCGAGTAACGCGGTCGCTATCAGTGTGATCCCGGATGTGACAATAACGAGCATGCGGTGCAGTACGAAAGAAAGAATGCTGACCATTAACGGCACTAATCTTGGTGAGGCCTTTGACGTTGACGGGGATTATCTTAATGTGGAAATTAATGGAGTTGTTACACCAACCACATCCTGGAGCGACACTCAGATTACTGTTCCTGTCATTGATTGCAGACAGAAGCCTCTAGCCAATGTGAAAGCATTGTTTGGTTCAGAAGAAAAAGAGTGTAACAAAGGTTGCGTCGAGAAAAAGAGAAGAAGAAGAAGGTAAAAATACTCTTAACTCGGCTTTAGTTTGAAGGGGGAGAATCTGCTGATAAGGTGGATTCTCCCCTTTTTTTCTCTGAGGAAAAATAATTATACTGAATGAGGTGCCTGTGTTAGTGAAAGAATCAATAATAAGCCAGAAAGATACGGATATGTGGAAATTATCCTTTCTTATCGTGATGGGGATAGTTTTTTGTTTTTCATTCCTTGAGGACGTGTACGGGGCGAATAAATCAGTGATTGTCGGTTTTCACCGGACTCCCGGCACCTATGAAAAAAATATTATTCGAAAGGCGAGGGGACGCATTAAACGTACATTCGGCAAGGTGCGAGCCATGTCTGTCACGCTGGATGAAAAAGAAATTGAGCGACTGAAAAGGGACAGCATTAATGTTGCATATATTGAAGAGGACGCAATTATCAGTGCTGTTGATCCCATATTCAGTCAGGAATATGTGGATTCATGGGGTGTAGCCCATATTGGCTCTGAAAATGTACACCTCAGCGGAAACAGGGGAGAAGGAGTAAAGATCGCGGTCCTTGACACAGGGATTGATTATACCCATGATGATCTGCAGGATAATTATCGGGGCGGCTATGATTTCGTGTT
The DNA here is from genome assembly GCA_945786855.1 of Thermodesulfovibrionia bacterium. Lineage (GTDB taxonomy): Bacteria > Nitrospirota > Thermodesulfovibrionia > UBA6902 > UBA6902 > CALZGI01. The sequence goes on from CALZGI010000052.1 coordinate 3,315, forward strand.
TGGTGACGATGACCCCTATGATGATAGCTCAAGAAGTCATGGAACTCATATCGCCGGCATAATTGGTGCTCAGGATAACGGTTCAGGCGTTGTCGGCGTTGCTCCCGGTGCTGATATTTATGCAGTGAAGGTTCTGGACGGCGGCGGTTTTGGTCTCCTGAGCTGGCTGATAGAAGGCATTGAATGGTCAATTGACAACGGAATGGACATTATCAATCTGAGCCTGGAAGGGATGGATTTTCAGTCCCTCAGGGATGCCTGTGACAG
>CALZGI010000053.1 GCA_945786855.1 Thermodesulfovibrionia bacterium
ACTCTTTCCGCCATCGATGCCTCAGCTGCCGCCAAATAGGAACGGGGATCATACTTTTTCTTATTTCCCACCTCACCGTCTACTTTGATTACAGCGTCATAGTTTTTCAGCATATGATCCGCTATGGCACGGGTAAAGGCGTACTGTGTATCCGTATCGACATTCATCTTGACTACACCATAGTCTATAGCTTCCCGAATTTCTTCGAGCGCCGACCCTGATCCTCCATGGAATACGAGATAAAAGAAGGCTTCCCTGTCAAAGGCCTTTACCACGGCATCCTGTCCGTCTTTTAAAATAGATGGCTTGAGCTTTACATGGCCGGGCTTGTAAACGCCATGTACATTGCCAAAGGTTGCGGCAAGCAGATAACGAGCACCATTTACGGTATTTAAGCGCCTGGCAACCTCGATCATGTCTTCAGGTGTTGAGTAGAGTTTTTCATGCGCTTCACCTGCGCCGGCAGCCCCCTCCTCTTCACCACCCACGACCCCTGCCTCGATTTCAAGTATGAGGTCATTCTTATGACAGCGTTCAAGCAGGGGAACGGCAATATCCAGATTCTCTTTTAATGGCAAGGCGCTTCCATCGAACATATGGCTGTTGAAGAGATTGGGCATGCCGGCAGCGCGGCGTTTTTCCGTTTCCTCAATGAGGGGAATCACATAACTGTCAAGTACATCCGCCTGGCAATGGTCAGTATGGAGAGCTACATAGATATTGTAACGCTCCGCTGCACGGTGCACGTGCTCGGCGATTGATATTGCCCCTAAGGCCTTATCCTTAACAGATGATCCAGAGGCAAAGGCTGCGCCTCCCGTCGACATCTGAATAATTCCGTCGCTCTTGCTCTCGGAAAGACCCTTCAGAACAGCATTGGCAGTTACCAGTGAGGTTACGTTAAATGCAGGATAGGCAAACTTCCTTTCCTGCGCCCTGTCAAGCATTTTACAGTATGTTTTATAATCAGCTACTGGCATATACCCTCCCTATCAACCGTTTAATTACTCATTGTCCTTCCTATGTGACCTCTCCTCACGAGGCACGGCCTTTCTGCCGCAGGATTTGTAAATCATAGTCCAGCAGCGCGCCAATCCGTTCGATGCTGATGTCAGCAGGCGGATATACTTTCAGAACCTCTGGATCATTTGCATAATGCCCCTGCTTCGGGAACACTGTTGTCACTTTCCTGCCCCAGGCTTTCTTGATAGCAGAAAGAATACGAAGCTTGTCATCGACCATCACATAATGTTCGGACGGATAGCGGCGTTCAACATCCTCGAGCTCAACCTCTTTGTGTACATAAATCAGGACGTTCTTCCCGAAAGCCTCCAGCAATCCGGAACGATCAATCTTTCGTGGCTGGAAAACCACATCGCCATCGGAGAGAATCACCGGCGTTCCCCACTGCTGGCAGTGCTCAACCACATCAAGAGAATTGGGGAAAAGGCGGTTTGCGAAGGGGTAATTCGCCAGGAAGTAAGATACTTCCAGCAGATTCGGGTCATGTGGATTCTCTATGCGATACCCTTGAAGAGCCCCAAGATAATCGGCGTAACCGAGTTCAGACCTTATTTCTTCAAAGATTTTAAAATAACGCTGCTGTCCTTCACGACCGACTGCCTGTTCGAGGTGACGCCGTAAATCTGATGTAACCCGATCATTATCGAGCAGGGTGTTATCGACATCAAAGAGAAATACTACTTTATTTTTCGTCAATTCATTTCTCCTCTTCTTTCCGGGTCAACAACTTTGCAGCCGCATGATCCACAAGCCAGAGCAACGAGCCATGCGTTGGTTCAATAAGCTGAGACGGAAAAAGATCCGTCTGCTTTTCCCCCTCAAGGACTGTCCGCAGCGGTTCAGCCTTATTCTCACCACTGACGAGAAAGATCACCCTGTCGGCATTATTCAACACCGGCACCGTCATGGTAATGCGGAATGACTGAAATTTATCGACCCAATTTGATACGACAAGTCGTTCACGCTCCTGTAACGCCTTCGTGCCGGGGAAGAGTGATGCCGTATGTCCATCAGGCCCCATTCCCAGAAACACGCAATCGAAACAGGGCAGTTGTCCTCTTTCCAGTTTGAAAAAATCCCGTAGCTCCTGCTCATACTCTTGAGCTGCCCTGCCTGCATCATGGTTTTCTGCCCGGATACGATGGATGTTTTCCGGCGGCACAGGGGCTATGTCCAGCATCGCTTCCCTTGTCATGCGGTAATTGCTCTCCTCGTGGTCAGGAGGAACATGCCGTTCATCACCCCAGAAAAAGTGTATTCTGTCCCAGGGCATCCGGTTTCGAAGTGTTTCGTCACTTGCCAATAGGGAAAACATGTGCTTTGGTGTTGAACCACCTGAAAGGGCTACCGCAAAGGAATCTTTTGTCTTTAACGTTTCCAGGGCCAGGCTGACCATCATTTCGGCGGCTGAAAGGCTTACTGCATCGCCATTATCAACAATCTGTATCTTCCGGTTTTTCCTTTGCAAGGCTTATTGCCTCCTCCCTGGCATGCCGGTCATGAGCCCTTATTTTCAGAATGACTTATCCTCCCTGAGGATTATTCCATCCTCCATG
>CALZGI010000054.1 GCA_945786855.1 Thermodesulfovibrionia bacterium
AGATTTACTCATGGAGCCGGGTAATCGACGTGCATATTCAGCACCTGAGGCAAAAAATAGAAAAAGACCCTTCAAATCCCGAATACGTTATAACTGTACCTGGCGCAGGGTACAGGTTTGCAGACTAAAAATAGGAACGAGGCGAGAGGCCATGGGCAATGGGAAGCAGTGCCTATCGCCCCTAGCCTCTAGCCCCTAGCCTCTTGCCCCTAGCCTCTTGCCTCTTGCCTGTCTTTCATAAAATTTACCACTTCTTTACAAACATTAACATCACCTTAACCGAATATTCTGTTACACAGTACTTAATTGATCCACAATCGGATAAAGATCGGGATGTGGTAGAAATCGATCGCAGTCGGCATATGTTGATGAAGAGACCAAATAAGGAGCACCTATGATTGTTGCCTGTGGCTTCGTTGAAGTGAGGGGAATGAATAATGTGGACCGGATCGTCGATGAGATGGAGAGCAGAAAACTGAATATTGATGAAGTCGAATCGGAACGAATTCTATTTTTAATGGAGAGGGACAGTGTCGATGCCGTACGGTGCGAAATAGATTCTCTGAGAGAAATTGAAGAAGTAAGGAATGTGCACCTGACGTATTACAGCTTTGAAAACGGAGCTGAAAAACCATAATGGGGAAATATTTAAAACGTCTTTGCGTAAGAAGAAATCCTGTTAAAAAAGAGGCAGAGTGTAATTTACCGTATCTTTACCTTTATTAACAGCACATTTACAAATAAACCTGTTAATTTTGTTTTATGAAATTTGCTTCACGCGATATCATGCCTGAATCATGGAATAACCCTTGGTACAGAAAGGAGGGAAAGACAGTGCGGACGAGCACGAGTAATTATTTCAGAAAGGAGATGATGAAAAGAGAGAGTGCAACAGGAATATTCTAAATCATCTTGGAAAGCATTTTATGGACTGAGCCGGGGAGGGTAAAATGAAAAAAATAGTATGGCTTGCAATAACAGCATGTTTCCTTATTGCGGCGACAGGTGCATTTGCCTTAACAAAAGTGAACTTGCCGAAAGAACTGTCAAAGGCAAGCGAAGAGTGTGTCGGATGTCACAAGGAAATGAATGTCAATATTTATCAGCAGTGGGGTGACAGCAAGCATTTTCGCGCCAATATTGGATGTTACGAGTGCCACGAGGCAGAGAAGGGGGAGTCTGATGCTTTTGAGCATGAAGGACATCTCATATCAATAATAGTTTCACCGAAGGACTGCGCACGATGCCATGAGAAGGAAGTAGATGAATTTGTAAATTCGCACCATGCAAAGGCAGGAAGAATTATGGGATCACTTGACAATCTCCTCGCCGAGGTTGTTGAAGGAAACCAGGGGATGAAAACAGAAGGATTTCCCAACGGAATTTCTGCTGCTGCTGTGAATGGCTGCTGGCAGTGTCACGGGTCGGTTGTGAAAGTGAACAGGGACGGAAGTCTTGATCCTGCTACATGGCCGAATACCGGTATGGGCCGGGTGAACCCGGACGGTACCGAAGGGAGTTGCACTGCATGCCACCAGCGCCATGAATTTTCCGTCGCCCAGGCACGTCAGCCTGAAAACTGCGGAAAATGCCACATGGGCCCGGACCATCCTCAGATTGAAATTTACCAGGAATCAAAACATGGAATCAATTACTACGCGAATAAGGAAAAGATGAATCTCAATTCTCCCAAGTGGATAGTCGGTGAAGATTATTTTGCTGCTCCGACCTGTGCAACCTGCCATATGTCAGCAACTGATGATATGCCGGTAACTCACAATGTCGGACTACGTATTAAATGGAACAACCGACCGCCTCAGCTGAAGCAGGCTCATGAAACGGACAAAAAATGGGGGCTTGAATCTGCAAAAATTACAGGAGATATGCGGAAAGCGAACATGGTGAAGGTTTGTGAAAAGTGCCATAACAATAATTTTATAGAAGCCTTCTACACGCAATATGAAGCCCAGCTTACGCTCTACAGTGAAAAATGGGCAAAGCCCGGTGCAAAGCTGTACAGCAAGGCGACTGAAGTGCTGAAAGCGGTAAAGGGCGACGAATATTCCAAGTTTTCACAGATGATTGACTACACGTGGTTTGAACTCTGGCACCATGAAGGCCGTCGTGTCCGCCATGCAGCGTCCATGTTTGCTCCCGATTACACGCAGTGGCACGGGAATTACGAGCTGGCGCGGAACTGGTATGGGGCCTACATCCCGGAACTGAAGGAAGTTATTGAAACGGGTAAGCACAGCAACAAGAAAGCCCAGAAGCTGTCCGGTGAACTTGAAGAGCTGCTTGTCCAGGTGCAGAATGATCAGAATCACAGGTGGTCTATCGGGAAGGAAGACCCTGCCGTCAAGGCCGACCGTGTGAAACGGGGTAAGGCGTTTCAGTCGCGCTATAAATAGTAGCGCTGATTATCTCAGCGCGTTGAAGGGGAGTGGGGCATAGAGCTCCACTCCCCTTTTAAATTGGGATGTTAGGGTAACTCGCTATGGAAAATATGATTATGCACTCAAGGAATGAACAGAGCTGTCCGTTATTAATTTTAGTATAGATTTTATTATGAGAAATATCCTACACTAGTAAGGATTATGTTAATTATTACATTGTTCCTGTCAATACTGCTTATACCTTCCATTGCTGATGCCTGGGGCCCTCTTACTCATGTTTATCTTGGTTATCAGGTGCTTGATATGGGTGCTGCACTTATTCCTGCGGGGATCTATGGTATCTTGAAAAAGTACCGATATGATTTCCTCTATGGCAATTTGAGTGCTGACATTATCCTGGGCAGAAGATTCCAGACCTTTGAGACGAATTCTCATAACTGGCACATTGCCTGGAAGTTGTTCAGTTCAGCGAAAACAGACCGTCAGAAGGCATTTGGCTATGGCTACCTGATGCATCTTTGTGCTGACACGGTCGTGCATAATCTGGAAGAATCAGGAATACGTTTCAGCCATTCCCTGCTGGAGATAAAGTCTGACAGCATAATTGACAAAAAGTACAGGAGAGTACTGAAACGGCTCGATAAGGCGATGCAGAAGAAAAATGATATTTTTCTCGAGAAAAAACTTGAGAGCCTTATTTTTTCTTTCAAGACGAACAAAAGAATCTTTAAAAGTATTCTCCTTTTATCACGCCTGCAGAACTATACCCCTGTTTCAAACTTTATTGACCACAGGTTCCCCTACGAAATTACTGTCGGTGACATTTATGATTCTCAGAAGGAATCTCTGAGTAGAATGTTTGAGCTGTTAAATAACGGCAGGGACTCCGATGTTCTGAAAGAGCATCCCCTTGGCAGGTATCAGCGAAAAGCCTCGTAGTTTGTCATGCATGTATCATCCCCTGAGCGCGATGTCTCAAATGATAAATAACCGGAATCGAATAACAGCATTTTCACGGTTTATCTGTAAATACACTTCATCATTTCATTTTTACACAAAATAATCGACCCTATTCGGCATTCACAAAAAGGGCGGGCCCGGGGATTCCCAGGCCCGCCAGAGCACTGTCCACAGTTTCATCCTTTCTGTTTAATCCCGGTCATCGTCTGAGTAAGTCCATTCCTGGTCGTTCACGGAGATACGGTCATTTTCCCTTTTAGCGGTAATCCGGGCAGTTATCTCTTTTTCTTCGATTTTCTTCTTTGCAATTTCAGCGTCCTCTTTGTCCCTGAGCTCTTTCTCTGCAAGAGCAGCGATACCGTGATGGAAGTTACTATGCTGTGCGTGAGCTGAGTGCATTCCCTGAGGCATGCAGAATACTACGAGCATGCTGAGAGCCATTAACCACCATTTTGCTGTAAATAGCAGTTGGTTCAGGCTTATTTTTTGTGTCCTCCTCATTTGTTTTCCCCCTTTAGGCTTATTAATACTTCGATCTGAAGCGGTTAATGAGTATCGATAGTACTTCCTTGTCCCTTCACGGTTATTTCGATCGCAAAGCGTATCTGAACACCACGACATAACAGGATACAACCACGATGCCGATGCTGATTTTACCCATGAGTGAATCTACTCCGTGAGCCACTCCCAATATGTTGTATACGAATAGACCGACAAATATCGCCAGAATAGAGCCTATGACGTCAATCATCCATGCCTTTTTCTCTTTGTTGCCATTCACGACAGGTTTTGCGCTTTCAACGGATTGTACTGTATTCTCATCTGTTCTGCTTTCGCGAAATTTCTCTCTTTTAATGACTGTTGAATTACTCATCGTTCTCCCTCCTCTTTGTTAAGCCTTTGTCTTCCTTCCCGTCATCATACGTAAGATGTTTATTTTGTATTACCCTTTGTCTGTCATCATTTCAAGTTGCGTGCCAGAGTACTACTGAGCGAGAAAAAATTAATTAAATTAGGCAGTTAAATAACATTTGCGGAGGAGATACCCTTTTCTCACTGCGGAAGAGGTTATTTAATTTATAAACAATGTTTGCATATAAGTTGTTCGTTGGTCTTGAGTAAATTGTTGAATATTATATGCTTGACAGATGTGCAAACGGAGTTTACAATTTGCATAGCAGGTTTACTAACAGGAAGAAAGGCTCCCATGTATGCACGTGAAGATATAAGCCATATACTACAAGACCTTAAAATGCGGCTCGAACAGGTTAATCACTCCTGGACAATTCATGACTATGAAGCATTGCTGGAGTTTTATGTCGGCATTGTTCCGAAAATACTGAATGCAGGGCGGTGCAGTATTTTTATAGTAGAGCCGGGCACCGACAAAATATGGCTAAAATGCGGTACGGGACTGAAAGAGCGGGAACTTATGCCTCCGAAGGAAGATACAATAGTGGGGCGTGCAATCTCTACAGGGAAATGGGTAATTGAAAATGATCTTCAAGAATCTGATTACCATTCGGAACTGGCATCAAAAACGAAATTTGTAACTCTCAATCTGTTATGTGCTCCTATTAAATGCCGGACTCACCAGGGAATAGCCGGCGCAATCGAAGTGTTGAATAAGCAAAAGGATGAAGAGTTTACCTCACAGGATGGGGAATTGCTGATGGAAATAGCCGATTATCTTTCCATGGCGCTGGAAAACATTTTGCTGAATCAGGAAATACTGCAAATATCTGACCGGTTGAACCGTGAAATAGACAGGATCTGCAATGAAGATATCAATTTCATCGCAAAGAGCCCGGTTATGAAGAACGTTGTAAATACTGTGCGCGTTGTCAGCCAAAGTCCTGTGAATGTCCTTATCCATGGCGAAAGCGGCACGGGAAAAGAGCTGATTGCCCGCATGATACATATGAGCAGTGACAGGAAGAATGAGCCGTTTGTGCCGGTCAACTGTGCTTCCATTCCTGAAAACCTCATGGAAAGTGAATTTTTTGGTTATGAGAAAGGTGCGTTTACCGGGGCAGTCTCAAGCAAGAAGGGCCACTTTGAAGAGGCCGACGGAGGAACCCTTTTTATGGACGAAATACGGGAGATGCCGCTGGTTATACAGCCAAAGTTCCTGCGGGTTATTCAGGAGGGAGAGGGGTACAGACTGGGGAGCACCAGGAAACTCAACTACAACTTCCGGATTGTCAGTGCCACCAACAAGGACCTCCGGAAAGAAGTTGCAAAGGGAATTTTCAGAGAGGACCTCTTTTATCGTATTTTTTCAGTTGATATCTTTATCCCGCCGCTGCGTGAAAGACGGGAAGATATTGTCCCTCTTGCCATGTTCTTTCTGACCAACGTGAGCAAACGCTTTAAGAAAAAGACGACGGGCTATTCCCCTGAGGTGCTGAACTTTTTTGAAGAGTATTGCTGGCCCGGTAATGTGCGCCAACTGCTCCATGAAGTCGAGCGTCTGGTTGCCCTGACTCCCCAGGGAGAAAAGATTTCACTGGCCCATTGTTCACAGCAGCTCAAGGAATGGAAGAACACACGTACAACAGGGGACGTGGGGAGCACGTCCGTCAGTACGCTTCCGGCAAAAGTAAAAGAACTGGAAATAATTTTTATCAAAGAGACCCTCATGAAAACAAAGGGGAATAAACTTCAGGCATCGAAGTTGTTGGGAATCACACGGCCGGGTCTTGATAAGAAAATGAAGCGATACGGGATTCAGATTCAGTGACTATTCAGGCAGGCAGATGCTCAGAGTTCAAAATGTGTCCCATCCTTTAAGATTTTAAAATTTATATTATTCAGCCCTTGCAGTTCCTCTTTTATCTTTTTTCTGTAACCAGGTTTGCAATGGGTAATGAAGACCATGTCAGGCATGTATTTTAATTTTTCGAGCTCCAATGCCAGGAGCTTTGGCGTGAGATGACCTGTCTCAAGGGCCATGGTCCCAAACCTGTTCGGAAGAGAAACCTCTATGATAAGGGCATTTAATTTGTCGAATTGAGACTTCCAGATTGCGCTGTTCGGCCCGGTATCTCCCGTGTAAAGTAACCTTTTCCCCTTTCTGTCTTCCAGAAGGTAAGCCACTGCAGGGACAGAATGGTTTACCCTGCAGGCGGTTATGTTATAACCGTCAATCGTAAACGTTTTTCCCGGGCTGATATTTTTCAGCCGGATAATGGGATTATCAGGTGTGGGGATTCTGGTGAAATCAGGCCAGATGACATTATTGAAGAGATTCTGCTTCAGTGCTTCGATCACCGGTGGAATGCTGATAACCGTCACATGCTGACTTTTCCTGTTTATCGAGATATTGTCTGCCAGAAAGGGCAGGTCTTTGATGTGGTCAAGGTGTGCGTGGGTTATGAGAACGTGTTTTATCTTCCGTTGCTGATCGTCATCCAGGACGGTTCCGATAGTGCCGGCATCAAGGAGCAATCTCTCATCAACAAGAAAGCTGGTCAGATTTGCGTTTGGCAGCTCGACAGCGGAGCAGCCGAGGACCTTTATTTTCATTGTGTTTGCATCTCTATCATCATTTCCAATGAACAGTGAATTACTTAATACGTTCTGGAAATTCTGCTCGTCTTACTGAACAATTGTGACTCATTCTTTTTTGATCCTGCTTATATCTTCCTATTTCGGACAAAAGCTAGAACGGCATTTCCATCTGCCGCTTACTTTTTTCCAGCAGCATCCGTTGTGCACATAGAGCCTTGTGTTTGTGAGGTTCATTGTTCCTGAATGCTTTATTTTTGAACCATCAAGATTTGCCACTTTAAGAATTTTACCATCAGGCCCTATATGAGCAATGATGCCCTGCTCATGGGTAAGGTCAGTTGATGCATTTTTATTTTCTTCCAAGCCTGCATATAGTTCCTTTTTTTTCCACTTGTCTTTTGCTTTTTTCATAAAACCGACGGCTTTGGCTTTCTTGCTCGGGACCTCGAAATAAGCGAGTAATGCCCCGGGTAATTTTTTTGCGTCACTCTCATAGTCTATTTCAGAGCCATCCCAGTTCTCTGCACTTAGTACTAACCCGGTCGAAGAAATCCGGACTATGATACCCTGTTTCCCATATTTAGATTTTTCTTTTACATTCGGTGTCATAATATTCATACTCCTTTCCTGAATTGGGCAGTCAATTTATATAATGAATAAGATGTCTGGTAAATAAGCCTTCCCAAAGGCCGATATTTAGATGAATATGTTCCAGAGACGCTTATTCTATCTTTATTTTGGACAAAATTTTGAACGGCATTTCCATCTGCCGCTTACTTTCTTCCAGCAGCAGCCATTATGAATATAACATCGTGCAGTGGTGAAGTCGACCGGCTCTGAGTATTCTGTATCTGAGCCATCCAGATTGGCGACCTTGAGAATATTGCCGTCAGGTCCTAATTGGACGATGATGCCCTGTTCTTCAATGTTCATTTTGATAAGCTTTTTTTCTTCCAGACCTTTATACAAGTCCTTTTTTTTCCACTTGCCTTCTTCTTTTTTCAGGAAATTTACGGCCTTCTCTGTCTCGCTTGGAACTTTAAAAAAAGTAATCATTGACCCGGGGAACTTCTTATTTTCATTTTCCTTGTTTTTCTTCTCATAGACAACATCAGTTCCGTCCCAGTTCTCTGCTGTTTGAACCTCTCCATTCGGAGCGATACGGAGCATTACGCCAAGTTCTCCGTGCTTCATTCTTTCTTTTGTACACGCAATGAAGACAATAGAGAGTAAGAGAAGCACACTGATCACAACAACGACGAATGATACTTTTTTCATGAAACACCTCCTATGTTTTTTGTTTCGACTAAATGTGACTCGAAACGGTGAATGTATATAAATCATTTCTCATCATATAATTTCATGTTGGATAATCATAATGCCAGAGTAAATCTGGCTAAAATCAAGCGCTCTGGCTGTATTCTTGTATTTGCGGGATCCGTATCCTGGAAATTGAACTCTTCATCGAACAGGTTTTTTGCTTCGATCGTTATAATGCCATAACGCCTGGGAAGTCGATATCCAATTAAGGCATCAAAGACCAAGAACTGATCATCTCCCTGGACTATAGGAGGCGTGGGAGATGAGGGGTCATCAAAAAAACTGCCCCGCTGATCAATATATGTCGGCTTCATCTGTACAATGAATCCTGCGGGATGAAAGAAAGTTGCTCCAAATGAAAATCGGTCTGTTTCGAGCGAGGACATGGAATCATCTGCAATAAAATCTCTGGATCTTTCAATGTCTTCATACTGATATTCAGCATTCAGTGCAAACCATGAATGTGGAGTCCAATATGCATATACCCGGCCCAGCTTTTCTTCTACATCAAACTCCTCTACAGAAAACATCGGCCCCAGAAACGGGTCAAACTCGACTTTTGACCCAGAGAATTCAAGGTCCCGTTCCGAATACTCGCCTCCCACATAGAGTTTCTCGCTAAATTTCTGATCTATTCCTATGCCATAGCGCCAGGCCTTTCCGCCGTCTTCATCATCAAAAAACTGATTGAAACCGGCGACCTGTGTAGGCTCGAGCGTTTGGTCGTTCAGCAGGGACCGTTTTAATGTCCTGAAAACTGCTGCTCGGATTGTCGTTCCAGCGAGAGGATTCCAGGTTAATCCAAACTTTGGATTGAACTGGTTCTCATCCTGATCCAGGCTGTCAGTTTCAAAAAAATCACCGCTGAAGCCTAATGTCCAGTTCACCTGTTCGGGATAATTAACATATCCATAAAGATATAAATTAGTATGGTCAGTGTCGATTTCCGTAACTAAGACCTCACCTTCTTCAATGTCCTCGTCAGTTCTGTCTTCCTTAAAGTGACCGATACCGGTTGTTACATTAAAAAGACCTGTCCCATACATAAATTGAGCCTCTGTGCCATAGCCATTTTTATATACTTTCAAAATATCAGGTATATTTAGATCCTCGTCCTGGTAACTTGCTGTGATGAGCAGATGAGAGTTTCTTGCAAATGAGTGTCTGCCGCCTACACGAATTGAATCAATATTACGCTCTTCCCGGAAGTCATCAAGGGTTAAATCAGGATTGAAACGCTGCTGTAAATCACCGTATTCAATCTCCTTATGCCGGTACTCTGCTTGCACACTTGTCTGATGGCTGAGGCTGACCTGAGTAAATACATTATAGATGTCCTGGTGCAGGTCATTGTTTTCCCGGAAACCATCGGTTCCGTAGTGGAACTGCCCCGCACTAACAGAAAACCTGTCATATATACCGGAGATAACAACTTCTTCCCCATGTGTGTCATTCTCACCGTAAACACCGCTCGCCTGAAGCGCAACGCGGTTCCTGTTAAAGAGAGGATTGAACTCGTTAAAAGAAAGCTTCCCGGGTCCGGCACCGTCCAGGATACGAAGATTACTCTCACCAAGACTGGGTTGCACAGGAGTACTATTAATGGGCTGAAGAAGCTGGGACTGAAGGAGTTCGCTCACCCGTGCGATTTCATGACGGGGCAGGGTGGAATAAGTATCTGCGAGGAACCGGTGGGCGGAATGATTAGCAGGGTCAGTGTTCAGAGATTTCCACCCTTCGACCAGGGCGAGCTGTTCAAAGCCAAGATCACTGTATATCCTCGCAAGACTTGCACTGCGCGCTGCAAGGTCTTCGTCAAGCAGCTGTTTCGATCGGTACATTGCCCTGTTATCATTCAGTTCAATGGCCTTCTGCATGTCCTGCAGGGCCTCTACCGGACGGTTAATGGTCTGCTTTCGGATTGCGTCATAGAAAATGGGTGTGGGGTCCTGAGGATCGAGTTCTTCAGCCATGGCATACTGGGACGCTGAAAGTCCGTTTCGTTTCTCTTCATAGTACGCCTTTCCCAGATAGCTGCGGACAAGTGAGTTGTTCGGATCAAGGCTTGCCGCAATTTCAATGTCCCTGCGGCCTTCCTCTAACCTGCCTGCCCGAATTTTTGCCAGGCCCAGTCCCATTCTGGGCAGGGGATCGGCCTGGTCCAGTACGATGGCTCGTTCAAATCTGACCATGGCATCGTGTATTTTTATTTGGGTGAGATAGGCGTAGCCGAACACGGACTGTGTCCGGGCAAGATCAGGGTTCGAATCAACGGCCCTCCCGGCCGATTTCAAAGCTTCATCAAGGTTGCCGTGTGAGAGCTGCAGTTCAGCCAGACGTGCCCATGCAAGACCGTTGTCCGGTTCCAGTTCTACGGCTTTGCGGATACTTGCCAGAGCACCGTCAAGATCAAATCCGGCCTGACGGGCATATGACAGAGCTATTTGTGCCGACGCTGATGAGGGATCTGCTTCAACAGCTTTTTCTGCAAGGTCTGCAGCTTTTGTCTTGTCATTCTGAACGACTGCAATGACGGATTGAAGCGCCATGGCATCACTGCTCGTTCCCCCCAGGCTGAGGGCATGAGCAATGCTGTCCTGCGCCTCATCAACGCGTCCCACTGTGAGCAGCAGAGAAGCCCTGTACAGATAAAAACGCGGGTCAGGAATCTTGTCCGGAACATCTTCTATGGACGAGAAAGCATTTGAAAGATCGCCTTTCCAGAAGTATTTGAGAGATTCTCTGAGTGATCCCTGCCAGCCTGATGAGGAGTCCGGGAAATCGATCTCACTGACATGAAGAATCGGTGGATAATACAGGGCCCATCGGACCGAATCCCTTGGCCGGACCATAACTCTCTGTTCCGGGGTCTTCCCTGCCTCAGCTACCGCTGACTGACCCTTTGCTAACCACAGGGTACCGGCACTGTTCGATGCTTTCACAGTTCCTTCAAACACTGTGACCATTGCCGCATCCTTCATGACCCGGACGAGAAATTCTGTTCCCTCAACACCGGCATTCATGAATGGAGTAATTACTTCCAGAGTCCTCGGTGTGCGGCTGATTAAGTTCAGGGCCCCCTTGAGAAGTTCGATGAGGGAGAATTCTTCCTCTTCCTTTGCCGTAAAGATGAGCGTAGTATTCTGATCAAGGTGAGCAACTGTTTCATTCGGCAGTAAGACTGCTGCGCGGCTGTGTTCTGATACAAGGATCATGTCGCCAGCGCACAACCTGTCATTCATACTGGCCTCTCCGGCATCGCTCTGATCACTTTTTTTGACGAACACTTCACCCTGGACTTTCACGACTTTTCCGGCCCATTGATCACAGGATTCTGCGGCCATGGAGTTCTCTTTCAGAAACAAAAGTGCATTGATAAGAAGCAGACTGAACAGAAGAATGCGAATTTTTTTCAATTTTATCCCCCCTATTTTGAATATTATCTCATACTTATTGGTTCTATGTTTTGTCCATGCATACGACACCCTTCCATGACTCTTCAGGCGGCTCTTTTTCGAACTTCCGACAGAGGTTCAGATAATATCGGGAAGGGCCGTCCTGCCCGAATCCTGTAATTGTTTCATTGAATAGCGTTGATGCGTCTTCCCAGGATTGCTTTTCGAATGTATCGAGTGCTTTCGAAAAGCATTTACATAGATTTCTCTGGGCCGGAGTCGCCTCTTTCATCGGACATATCAATTCATAAAGTACAAGAGGCTCCGATTTTCCCTGTAATATAAACTTGCCAAGCTTTCGTGTCAACAGGCTGTCAACGGAGTTCACTACTTCCTCTGTTGAGAGTATCTGAGTCCCGAGGCACTTGTTCAGCTCCTCTACCCGTTGAGTTGTATTCACCGTGTCACCAAAGGTGATGTTTTTACGCTGATGTCCTGAACCGATAATGCCCCGGGATGTGAGCCCGCAGTGAAGACCTATTCGGGTATGCAGCTGCTCATGAGATGATCGAATGAACCTGGATATTTCTTCTGCGATATCAAGGGCTGCGAGGCAGGACTGTTTTTTTTGTTTTGCCGAAGAACTGCCTGATTCCGTCACTTCCCATCGTGCCAGCATAGCATCACCCGGAACAGTTTCAAGAATCCCTCCATGCTTTTCTATGATTCTGGAGAGGGGCTTGAAATATCTGATCATTAATTCCCGGAGGTCTTTCGGGTCCATGTTTTCGGAAAATTTTGTGAAGTCCCGTATGTCAGTAAAGAGGTAAATTCCAAACCCTGTTCTCTCCTTACTTATAGTTTTCATCAAAAGAGAGCCGGCAAAGGCTGCAGGTATCTGCAAGAGAGGTATGATGAGAGGCAACCATAAGCCGCTCGATTTAAAATAATACTGCGCCGCGAACAGATATACTATTGCTGAGGAACACAGAAAAACTGCAGGCAGCATCATTTCTTTTAAAGAAAGTATGGAAGGGATGTAGCGAAATGAAAAAAAGCCCATGATGAGCCCCCAGAAAAATATGACCGCAGCATATTTATATGCACCAAGAGGCCGGACAGGCATATCTTCAAGTAAATTTGCAAATGCTGTCGCCGCAATTTCAACTCCGCTGACGTCTACCCCGTTTGGCTGGGAGTACACGGTGATAAAGCCGTCATTCTTCTTTTCGGACTTTATGTTTTCTGATACTCCAACAAAGACGGCTTTCCCGTAAAAATCATAGCTCTTCTCTTTCTCCCTAGATAGTCCGTTCATTTGCAGTACTTCAAAATAGGGAACGGTGTTGATTGTGCGGGGCGGACCATAAAAGTTCAGATAAAGACTGCCGGGGCTCCGGTACATGTTGATAAGTGATTTCATGAGGGAGGCTTTCCTTGCATCGCCGGATACAGTGTCGGCATGGAGTAACTCTTCAAGCATTTGATCTGCACGAGCGGGATTTCTGCTGAAACTGCCTCTCAGGGCCTTCATGATTTCCATGATATTTGTTCTTTCATCTTTTTCAGTTTCTAACGGAACAGTGTCTTTCTGATTCGAGAGGTACCTGTATACGTGTTGAAGAGAATCTTTATAGGAATCCAGTGCGAAGAGCTGAAATGTGACCAGGGGCAATGTTGGTACATCCCCCGCTGCGGGCTTAAATGTCCAGTACTGATTTACCCGGTGAGGGACTTTCGGCAGCGGGAAATAAGCAACAGCTGCGGCGGGTTTTGAAAGAGAGGAGATCGGCGATATATGTTTCTCCACGTGCAACTCATTTATGATCTGCCCTTTCTCATCAAAAAGTACTTCCTGCTTTACATATTCGTTAAGAATAACATTTCCGGCTGAACTGATTGACCTGGCGAATAAAAGGTCGTCCTCATGTGAGCGGGACTCATTAAAAAAGAGATCAAATGCAATAACGGAAGCCCCCCTTTCTGACAGAATATTGACCAGCTTTGCGTGGAGTGAGCGGGGCCATTTTCGTGGGTCTTCATCTAAACCGTGTCTGGTAGACGACAACTTATCTATGCTGACTATCGTCACGTCATTCGGGGCCTGCCGCTGGCCCCTCAGCTTATAGAGCAAACTCAGGCCCGAGCCTTCTTCGAGATGATAGCCCGGCGGGGTGAGACTG
>CALZGI010000055.1 GCA_945786855.1 Thermodesulfovibrionia bacterium
ATGAGAAAAAAGTTCTTGACCTTGGCTGCGGCGACGGAATTGTCACATCAGAGCTGCTGAGTATTGACGATCATATATCGTCTACCCTGGTCGACCCATCGGTGGACATGCTTGAGAAGGCACGGGAGCGGTTCAAAAGTCATGAAAATATCACATACACAGAGTCCAGCTTTCAGGATATTATACAGAGAAACGAGCCTGATCAGATTTTTGATTTCGTCGTTTCAGCACAGGCGATACATCATCTGGATACAGGTGGAAAGAGAGAGCTCTTCACATATATTCATTCACATCTGGACCGGGGAGGACACTTCCTGAACATTGATGTAATACGCCCTGATCGGGATATCCTTGATAACTGGTACATGGAGTTATGGAAGGAGTGGATGGACGATAGAAAGGCTGCTCTCGGAATTGAAATGGACTCCTACGGTGACATAATCAGAAGATATAAAGGGTCCGGTGACAACAAACCCGATACCCTTGAAGAACAGTTACATACTCTGAAGGAAATCGGCTTTCAGGATGTTGACTGTTTCTACAAATATGGGATATTTGTCGTTTACGGCGGAAGAAAGGAGGAGAAATGAGCAAAGAAAAAATAATACACGAAATTGACAGGATAGACAGGGAGATCATTGACCTCCTCTCAAAAAGGAACTCACTGGTCCAGAATGCATTAAGTCCCCATATCAGGAAACAGGCTGCCCGGAAGAGGAGGCACGGCAATGCATCCGCTCAGAAAGTAAAGAAGAGTGCTGTCAAGGAAGGCTCCGCCGCCGATGCCGCGGCGAATGTCTATTTCCCTGATATATAAAGTGCCCCGGGGAGGTCACACATGAAACGTTCATTGAAGGAAAGAATAGAGCCATTCCATGAATACAATTGCCGGTGAAAAAATGTACTTCGGCCTTTTTGAATGAACGTCCACCGAACAACTGGGCGCTGGCGGCTGGGACTGGGATTATCGCTCATCACTTCGTGCCTCTGGGGTATTCTCCCCATTGCGTTAAAGAGTTTGCTGGATTACATGGATGCCTATACCATTACATGGTACCGATATCTTATCGCCGCTTTCTTATTATTTATTTATGTACAGCGGAAAAAGGGTCTTCCCTCCTTCAAACAGATGAAACCTCGGGTGCAGTATTTACTGATAACGGCAGCCTTCGGGCTTATCGGCAATTATATTCTCTATCTGCTCGGCCTCGATCATATCTCCCCCAGTTCGGCTACCGTTGTTATTCAGCTTGCTCCGATATTTCTTTTATTCGGCAGTCTGATACTATTCAAAGAGCACTTCAGCTTTGTTCAATGGGCAGGATTTGCAATATTAATAGCCGGATTACTCCTTTTTTTTAACGACAGGCTGTATGATCTTTTTGAGAAAATAGACGATTATACTTTTGGAGTGCTGCTCATTATGGCCTCTGCAATATTCTGGGCACTCTACGCAATGGCCCAAAAACAATTACTCAAGACTTTTCCGTCTGAGGCAATTATGCTACTCATCTATACTGCAGGGACACTGTTCTTTTTCCCCTTGGCTAAACCTGCCAGTCTTTTTCAACTCGACATGACAGGTCTGTTTCTTCTCGTCTTTTGTGCCTTCAATACACTGATTGCGTACGGGAGCTTTGCCGAGGCGCTGGACCACTGGGAAGCATCACGTGTCAGTATGGTGCTGGCCGTAATTCCCCTGATCACAATAGCAGGAATGAAACTGTCCGCTCATCTTTTTCCCGGAAACATCATCCCTGAAGATCTTAATATGGTGAGTATAGCAGGGGCCTGCATGGTCGTCGCCGGCTCCATATTCTGTTCACTTGGGCAGGCTTCCGCAATCAAAAAGGAAGATGGCCCGAGCAGACTGCCGCAAAATTGAGCTGATGCGGGTTAGTTCACTTTTTCCTTTATTTTTACTTCGGAGAGGTTTATAATTTTTTTTAAATGCACGGCACGCGTCACAGTATTTAAGCAGGCAGGGAACGGAACACTGGGGAAGATGATGAGAGACATTCCCGGCCATTCCCGGCTGTTCCACTGAAAACAGACGTTCAAACCATCTCAAAAGAAAGGAGAAGAAAATGAGTGTGTACAAAGTAATTGAACTTATTGGTACCAGCAGCGAATCCTGGGAAAAGGCGGCCCAGTCGGCTGTAGAAACAGCATCCAAAAGCCTCAGGGACCTTCGGATTGCTGAAGTGTCAGAACTGGACATGCAGCTTGAAGACGGGAAAGTAAAGGCATTCAGGGCAAAAGTAAAGGTTTCCTTCAAATACCATGTTGAAAACTGAGACAGCGCAGCGCTGTCCATCTGAATGATGAAATGGTGCAGGCCTGCCGGGTCCTGCACCATAGCATTCTCACTTCGCTATACCATTTCGTCTAACAGATGCCGCTCTTCCTCCAGGTACTGTTCAAGCCTGTACAGCTTGATATGAAACATATCTGAAATCGTTACCAGATTGCCTTTCATAGTATTGACATTTCTTTCATCGACCACCTTCCCGCTGAACTCTGCTAACAATTTTGTCTTCGGAGGAATATAAAAGTGCAGCTTCAGTTTCGAGCCTGCGGGAAATGGCTCATCAGTTGGTATGAACAGTTTCCCCTTCGTTGTATTGAGAAGAAAGTCGGAACATTCCATCGGCACACTGTCTTCATATTTCACGGCCAGACAGAGAGGAAAATGAACAGGCCTGTTGCTGCTGCATCCCTCAATATGCTCTTCTGCATTACCGTCTTTATCAATAATATACTTGTCCATTGCTGATATTTCCTGGTGAGGCAGCTCCTTTACCGGACCGTTTATTGCCTGTTAGAGAGTATATTCATGCCAGGACCGATTAAACTATCGCACTGTGTCAAGAAATTCTTTGTATTCCTTCGGAGGATTCAGTATCTGCATTCCCATACTGAACGATATGCCATGAGGAGAAGTCTTCGTCTGGAACCACTTCACTTCACACTTGAGACAGGTTTTACTCCCTGTAGGGAGTTTACATTTCAACTCCAGCAGAGTTGAAGGGGTAATGTCCACAATAGTTCTGGCGGTAGCCGTCACCATATATAACCCTGCTTCTGAAAAGTTCAGGACGATGCCGGAATACCTCCTGCCTCCTGAATTGATTTCAGCTTCCAGGCTGTCAATAATTCTGCTGTTTCGTCTCTTTTCCGTCATATAGATATTCCAAACATTCGATTTGTTAAGTATACCAGATGATGGGCCATATGAAAACAAATTCATATTTTCTCATTTTCTGATTTATAGTAGGCAATTCTGTTAAAATCGTGAAATTGTGAGAGATGATTTTTTTTCTAAAGCGGTATCCGGGAGAAAAAAAGGATATGAAAATACTCATGTTTTATACGCCTGCATTCTGGTTTAAAACATTCGAAAAAGTCCTTCACGACGTCCCGGACCGGGATATTGAAGAATCCACAGAAAATGCCGTCGTTGTTTTTTATCACGCCGAAGCAAATGACCTGGACAGGGAGTCAAAGGTCCTGGCAAAACTGATAAAAAATATAAAATGGCTCTCCGGTAAATTCAAGACAAAAGGGATAGTTCTTCACTCTTTCAACCATCTCTCAATATCAAAGGCACCCGCTGATTTTACCAGGTCTCTGATCACTCAGGCAAAGGAACGTCTTGAAAGCGCAGGCTATGCTGTGCAGGAAACACCCTTCGGATATCTGAATGAGTGGAAAATTCATGTGGCGGGAGAGTCGCTTGCCAAGGTTTTCAAGGATCTATAAGACCTCTCATCAGTCTTTATTCTCTACTTTGTTTACCCTGTCATAGGATTTCTCCCTGTGACAGCCCGGGATGCACGTGCCGCCGTTCCCGGTCTTAATGTACTGCATCGGGATACTTGCTTTCCCGAAGGGAAAGGTGTCCCTGATTCTTCCTTCCAGGTTCGACGCATGAACATCATGACAGGCCCGGCACGTTCTCCCCTTCTTCTGGTGAACATGCAGCCGATGGAGATTCACCTGTCCATTTCTGAAATCAGTCACCTCAATCGCGTTCTCCTCCGTAATAAGGGCCTCTTTGTGGCAGAGGAAGCAGAGTCTGTATTTCCCCTTTTCATAAGGTGAATAGAACGTATGAGGGAATGAAAGCCTGAGGATAAAGGCATTGTCAGAACCATGGGGATTATGGCAGGCTGTACAATTACCATGAACGACGGGGCCGTGAGGGAACCGCTTTTTCTTCCACTCCCTGCTTTCTTTATGGCAGGAGTAGCACAACTCGTCAATTTTATCGAGAAGAAGGAACTTCTGATCCGAAAAATGGGGTGAATGGCACAGAGTGCACTTGCCATTCCAGGCCGGTTCATGTTTTTTTGTATATTGACTTATTTCGTTCTGCTTTTCCTCGTGGCACCCGCGGCATATCTCTTCTGCGGAATTGAGCAGCCGAAGCCTGTTGTCGCCGGCATGGGGGTCATGACAGTCAGTGCATCCTGACTGAATAAGAGGTGCATGAACATGTTCCTGTGTCATTCCGATTATCATGTCTTCATGACAGGGAATGCAGACATTGGCCCCTATATCGTTCAGTCGTGATTTGAAGTTGGACGCATGGGGATCATGGCAGAGTCCGCAATTGCCGTCCTCAACCGGTTTATGGATAAATTCACCGGAATACAGACTTTTCATACTGTGACACTGCGAACACAGAGCACCATATTCAACCTTTAAAAAAAATTTCCTGTCAGAGCCGTGTGCATCATGGCAGGAAGTGCAATTACCGTCCTTCACAGGGCCATGAATTGACCGGCTCGTTCGGATTTCCCTGTCAGTTTTTTTGTGGCATCCCAGGCAGGTTTCGTTCTGATTTTCCTGTATGCCGAATTTCTGAGGATAGGCTTCGGCTCTGTGGCATAGGCCGCACTGTTCCGAAACCACGGGCTCATGAGGATAGTGAATTTTCTCGGACGCAAACTTTGAGTGGCACCGAGAAGCTGCACAACTGTCACCCTGCCTGATATGAGCAACATACTCGTCAGATGATACAAATGCTGACGCGCTGTTTGATAAGAAGAGTATTGCAAAGAAAACAGCTGGTTTAATAAAAACTGCCTTCACCGAACCTTCCCTATTCATACAGCATCATATCCCTGCTTTGATGAAGAATCCCGTCCACTGCTTTCCCTTCAATTCCGAGGGAAATTCGCGTTGCTTTTAAAAGAAGGTCTATGGCTTGCTTGCTTTCACCCCTTTCATAATAAAGTCTGGACATTTCATATAACGTTGATATCCTGCACTGAGAGGTATCACTCTTCCCTTCAGATGTTCCCATCTTTTCAAAATGAACACGCGCACGCTCAAACTCTTTTAATGCGTTTTCCGAATTCTCCTCTTTCTTATATATCATACCCAGCATATATCGCGCCTCAGCAAGATCCTTATTGATGGCAATGGACCGCTCTATATGATTCCGTGCCTGCTTATATTTTTCATTGTCAAAGAGCAGCAGCCCGTAATTAAAATGAGCCTGTGCACTCCCGTCGTCCAGTTCAAGAGCATGCTCAAACTCTTTCACGGCCCCTTCATAGTCGCCTCTTTTCCAGAGGATAATCCCCATAAGATTATGAGCCTTTGCATTGTCCGGCTCCAGTTTCAGGGATTTTTCGAGTGGGGAGAGGGCCTGTTCCACCATTCCCTTTTTATGCATCTGTCGTGCATAGTAGTAGAGTCTGCCAGAGCGGGAAACCTGCTCTTCCTCCCTCTCCATTTCTTTCCTGGTTATCCTGTGCGTCATGCCCAGTAAATTTTCTATCTCGTCCGCAAACAGGGACTGTGCAGCAAGCGGAAAACTTGGATAAATAAACCCGATTTTGCCGTTTTTCTCCACCATTATTGTCGACGGGAGTGCAATAACTCCGTGCCTCCTGAAAACAGAGAATCCCCTGTCAATCAGTATCGGGAACTTTATCTTGTTTACATTGACGAGATTTTTCACTTTCTGCAATTCATCTTCACTGACCGTATTTTCTTCTTCCGGTGTATATATACCGAATATTTCAAGTCCCTTTTCATCATGGAGCCTTGTAAAAAAGTCATTCATAAACCTGAGTTCATCCAGGGAGTAATCAAGGAAGGACTTGTTCATGTTCAGCTTCCAGAATACAAGAATGACCGGCTTCACACCAAAATACTTCCCTACATTCACGGTCTCCCCGTTCAGATCCTGAAGAGTAAATTTTAGAGGGGCCGCCCCTGTTTTCATTCCTATGAGCGCAGTCGCAGAAAAGGGCATCAAAAATGTCATTATCAAAAGGACGGCGAGCTTTACTAAAAACAGCTGTAGCGGGGCCGGCATACACATCTTATTTATTTTTTCTTTCATAAATTCAGCCTCATCATCAATCAGAGTAATCATAATAGACTCCTCGAAACAGGTCACATACTTTCATCTTCATACTCTTCTTTCACAGCATACCTCAGGTACAGCAGCGCTGACAAATCATACAGAAAGTGCAAATGAATAGGGACAAGAAGACTGCCGCTCAATTGGAAGATTATCCCGATGTAAAAACCCATTATCGTCGTCACAACGACATAGGGAACAGATATACAGTGTGCCAGACCAAAAAGCATGCTTGCAGCTATAATCCCGAACTTTGTCTGGAGAACTCCCCGAAAGAGCATCTCCTCTCCAATTCCCGCAAGAAGTGAAATCATGAACAGATCGAACAGGTTTAGATGAGAAAAAATCTTCTTCACGTCCCGGATAATCGTTACTTTCAGAGATCTGAAACCGGGGATAGAATACGCTCTTTTCGAAAGAGCAAAGTGAAAGAGTATAAGTGGAATAAGAGTACCTGCAGTGCCCAGCACAAGATCTCCGAACAGGGAGTCAGAAGAAAGGATCAGATTCACATTCATTAACCAGGCCAGAAAAAGGGCCAGGACGAATAGTCCTCCCTCCATGAAAAGGGCGATGGCAAGAACCTTAACCCGCAGGCTCTTCACAAACACCCTGTCGCAGGACCAATAAATTCCATTGCATATAAAAAAAACATTGTCGGGAATTATACCATATGAAATAAACGCAGATTGTCACGCCGCTTTTGTACTTTTATCCCGTTGATGATAGAATTGTATCATTCGTAATTGACGCACTTTATCACAGGAGGCATACACGTGGAGGATCGAAGAAAAAGCACGAGATTTCGCATACCTTTTACCGTTGAAGTCATTCCTTCTATTGAATCCACTGAATATGTAACGGGTGAAATCAGAGATTTTTCTCCTGATGGATTCAGCTTTGAAGCAAAAGAAGTTTCCCTTGAAATCAACAGTTCTGTCAAGGCCCGTTTTCAGATTCATCCTGACTCAGACTACATTATTGTGCTTGGAAGAGTCGTATGGAAAATACAGTTCGGCATTGACTGCCAGGTTGGCATAGAAGTTCAGGAGTTGAATACGGGGACCAGTAAAAACCTCGGATTTCCCTTTAATATGTGGGAAGATAAAATAACGAACAGCTAATCCTCATTTTTGCCCCGTCATTTCATTCCCCTTTCAACTCTCTGACACCCTGCCTCTCTAATCTTCTATTTGACATTGACATACATTATTCTTTTCCATTATATTAAGATGTTTTGCGATGAATCCGCATCACTGCTGTCCTCGCCCCGATTATTCCTGGAAGAGGATTTATTACAGGTTAGATTTGTGTGGAACAAACGAAACGGGAGATCTGTGTGATTTCTTATACGAAATTTATGCGTTGAAAGGAGGGAAAGAATATGTCCGGAAAATCAAAGACAGATGTAGCAGCAAGGACTGGCGCGAAGAACCAGGCCAAACTCTGCAGTGCCTGCGGCAAGAAGGTAGATGTTGTCATGTCCGTAACACCATCAGGCAAGAAAAGCATGAGACGTCTCTGCTGCGCAGCATGAATAACCTCACCTGAATCCTGCGGCAATAACAGCAGATGCCGCAGGATCACCTTTCTCTCGCTGGACTTCCATCCGGCAATAGCCGATATATCACAGTTGATAGAATGTCTCTTCTCTGACAGTCCTGACAGTGTCCGACAATCTCACAGCAAATTTATCGGGTCGATATCAACATCAATTTTCAATTCCTTGATATGTTTCATTTTGTCCGTTATCACAGCTGCATAGTGCCTGAGTGTTCTGGAATTTTTCCCCTTCAGGATAATGTGCCATCTCCAAAGGTTCCTGATTTTTTCCATTGGTGCAGGCGCGGGCCCCAGAATTTCAATCCTTCCCGCTAATCCTTCCTTCACCGGAGCGGGCATGTTTTTTACTCTGCTCGAAAGATTCCTGATGATTTTCGCGCCCCTTTCCTTATTTCTGAAACTCAGGACAATCCTGATTAATTTAGCGAACGGCGGATATGCCAGGTCCTTTCTTAAATCAATTTCTTTTTCGTAAAATCCCCGGTAATCATGTTTGATAACGTAATCAAAGACGTAATGTTCAGGCTCATAGGTCTGTATGAGGGCCCTTCCCGGGACTTCTCCCCTGCCTGCCCGCCCGGCCAGCTGAGTAAAGAGCTGGAAGGCCCTTTCCCCGGACCTGAAATCAGGAAGATTTAACGCAATATCAGCGGCAATCACAGCCGAGAGCGTCACATCAGGAAAATCGTGACCCTTCGCGACCATCTGCGTTCCCATCAGTACATCGATCTTCTTTTCTTCCATCTGTTTTATAATCCGGTAATGTGCAAGTTTTTTCTGGGTCGTATCTCTGTCCATTCTCTGAAAAGACATTTCAGGAATGAGAGAGTGCAGTTCCTCTTCGATTCTCTGCGTGCCGGTGCCGAGATACTTTACCTTTGTCCCCTTGCAGCTGGGACATTCTTCCTTTGGATTAAGGTAGGAACCACAGTAATGGCAGTTCAGCGTGTTCGTATCTTTATGATAGATAAGTGTAATACTGCAGGCAGGACACTTGTATGTGTGGCCGCAGTCAGTACATAAAAAATAGGGCGAATATCCTCTTCTATTCAGCATTATTAAGGACTGCATGCCCCTGGAAATATTATCCTTCAAATTGTCAACCAGTTTATTCGACAGTGAGAAAGACTGCTTCTCCTCCTTGGTCATGTCAATGATTTCAACAACGGGAAGTGTTCTCTTTTCGATTCTGCTCTTGAGCTCCAGGTACTGGAACTTTCCTTTTTCAGCGGTATAAAAAGCTTCAAGTGACGGGGTTGCCGAGCCAAGGACAACCTTTGCTTTTTCGAGCTGAGACCGGGCAAGTGCTACATCCCGTGCGTTATATCTCAATCCATCAAACTGTTTATAGGATGCTTCCTGCTCCTCATCAACTACAATGAGGCCAAGATTTTCAAAAGGAGCAAACACGGCGCTCCTGACCCCGATGACCACTTTCACTTCCCCTTTGCGCATCTTCTGCCACTGCTGTATTCTTTCCCCGATCGAAAGGCCGCTGTGAAAGAAAACAACCTGCTCCCCAAACCTCATGCGGAACCTGTCAATCATCTGCGCAGTAATGGCGATCTCGGGAACGAGAACAATTGCTTTCTTGTCTTCAGGAAGTGATTTTATCGCTTTAATATAAACTTCTGTTTTGCCGCTCCCCGTAACTCCGTGAAGAAGAAAAACCCTCTCGTGGGATGTATTGATTTTTTTGAGTGCCCCGGCCTGTTCTTTGGTTAATTCAAATTCAACATGATTTTCAATCTTTTCATCGTAGGTTATTCTCGATTTCCCGGCTTTCTTACCCGAGAAAAAAGCGGAAGGCACTGCATTTTTTAACGCCAGCCCCGTTGTAGACATGTAGTATTGTGAAACCCATTTAATAAGCTTGAGCGTGCTGTCCGAAAGGAACGGCTCTTCATCAAAGATTGATGTGAGCTGCTTTATGACTATATTTTTCCTAACTCCCGCTTTATCAACTGCTTTCAGGGCAGATTTTCTGTCAATGGACAGTACTATCCCGATTTTTTCACTTTTTTTAAAGGGCGCTTTGACCCTCGAACCGACCTCAATGATTTCTTTCAGTTCTTCCGGAACGAGATAGGTAAAGGCTTCAGCGTTTATGGGAAATAAAATGTTCGCGTGCATTATGAATCCATTATTGCCATGGGAGAATGGGACACGTATAAAAGTTTAATGTATAACTTTGTGCCTATTTATCAGTCTTCCTGAACCACCATTTTTCGATCTCAACTGCAATAAATACCACAGAGGCGAGCAGCAGGGTAGTGGCAAGTTCACCAGCCGACAGAGGAACAGTTTTAAAAACAGGATTCAGAAAAGGGACATAAATTGTCGCCATCTGCAGGGCAAATGTCAGAATAACAGCACCGACAAGCGCTTTATTGGAGAACAATCCAATACGAAACAGGGATTCTTTGTCAGACCGTATGGCAAGAACATGTCCCATCTGGCTTAATGACAGAACCGTAAAGACCATCGTTTGCCATTGATCACCTCCTCCTTTCATGAACCATGCCTGGGTAAACACTGAAACTCCTCCCATGAGGAGCCCCACCCAGAACAGATGATACCCCAGTCCATGGGCAAATATGCTCTCCCCGGGATGGCGGGGAGGCTTCTGCATGATTCCCTTTTCCGCAGGTTCCACCGCAAGGGCTAGTCCGGGAAGTCCGTCGGTAACGAGATTAATCCAGAGAATATGAATTGGCAGGAGGGGAATCGGCAGTCCAAGAAAGGGCGGAATGAATATGGTCCAGATTTCTCCCGAATTGCTTGTCATTGTGTATTTTATGAATTTTCGGATGTTGTCAAAAATTCTCCTCCCCTCTTTCACTGCCTTGACAATCGTTGCAAAATTATCGTCCAGGAGAATCATATGCGCTGATTCTTTCGACACATCGGTTCCCGTAATCCCCATGGCGACCCCGATGTCGGCCCTCTTCAGTGCAGGCGCGTCATTCACCCCGTCACCGGTCATTGCAGTAAACTCACCCTTATCCTGAAGGGCTTTCACTATCTTTATCTTCTGCGCCGGGTCCACCCTCGCATAGACTCTGGTTTTTTCGACTTTCTCTTCAAACTCTTCAAGAGACAGTTCTTCCAGTTCACGCCCGGTCATGACACCATCACCGTCTTCAATTATTCCCAGGCGCCTCGCAATGTTTTGTGCTGTCAGAGGATGATCACCGGTAATCATCACCGGTTTTATTCCTGCTGTTTTACAGATACTGACTGCCTCTCTCGCCTCCTCCCGGGGAGGGTCCATCAACCCGGTGATACCAATAAATGTAAGATTATTCTCAGCACTTTCGGGGGTTATATTATCGGGGAGCTGATCCCATTGGCGTACCGCAAATGCCAGAGTCCGTAATCCGTCACCAGCCATTTTCTCATTCGCACTATATATGTGAGCAGTAACATCTTCAGTCACCGTTATCAGCTCATCCCCACTTAGTGCGTCCACGGCCCGATGCAGAATCGATTCAATGGCTCCCTTTGTAAAAGAGAGAATATTCCCTTCCGGAGTCCTGTGAAATGTGGTCATGCATTTTCTGTCTGAATCAAAAGGGATTTCCGCTACTCTCGGAAACACTTTTGCTACTGCTTTTTTGCTGACTCCCTTCCGGGCAGCAATTTCATAAAGAGCCACTTCAGTGGGATCACCGATAAGAGCATTGTCCTTATCCGGTGCAGCATCATTGCTGAGAGCCAGCGCATGCAATAACATCGAGTGTTGTGACTGCATGTTAAGTCCTGCGTTTCCGTCCACCGCTTTCAGCTCTGCGCTCATAACCGTTTCGCCCTTTATGTATATCTCCTCCACGGTCATTTTATTCAGGGTCAGCGTTCCCGTTTTGTCGGAACAGATATATGTCACCGACCCAAGGGTTTCCACTGCAGGCAGCTTCCTTACAAGGGCATTCTGCTTCACCATTTTCTTTGCCCCAAGAGCAAGTGATATTGTGACTACTGCAGGTAATGCCTCGGGAATGGCTGCAACGGCAAGGCTGATCGCGGTGAGGAACATCAGGAGCATGGATTCTCCCCTCAGGATTCCGGCAAGAAATACTACTGCACATATGGCAAGTACAATAATTCCGAGACGCTGACCAAAACGGGCAAGTCTCTTCTGGAGCGGGGTCTTCACTTCTTCTTCTTCCTGAAGCAATGTGGCAATTTTCCCGAGTTCCGTTTCCATCGCTGTGGCAACGACGACACCCCTGCCCCGACCGTATGACACAATGGTCCCTTTGTATGCCATGTTCTTTCTGTCACCAAGGGGGACAGATTGTTCTTTCAGCGTTTCCGTTGTTTTTTCAACAGGCACGGATTCACCGGTAAGCGCCGCCTCTTCAACTTTTAACTGTGCCGTTTCCATCAGCCTGATATCTGCAGGCACAATTCTTCCGGCTTCAAGCAGTACAACATCACCCGGCACAAGTTCCCATGCAGGGATGGTCACTCTTTTCCCGTCACGCAGCACCAGCGCTACTGGAGCAGCCATTTCCTTCAGGGCCCTCATTGCCTTTTCAGCCCTGTACTCCTGTACAAAACCGATTATCGCGTTCAGGACCACAATGACGACAATAGTAACAGTATCAATCAGTTCCCCCATGAGTCCCGACACAACAGCAGCAGCTATCAGCACTATGATCATGAAATCCCTGAACTGGTCAAGGAACATCATGAAGAGGGTTCTCTTCCTGGTCTCTTTCAGTTCATTGGGCCCGTATTCCTGAAGTCTCTTTTCAGACTCTTCAGATGGAATTCCCCTCTCAGACGACTTTAATAAAGTGTATATTTCATCGCGCGTTTTCTGGTGCCAGCTCATCATTCACCCCGTCATACAACTTTGTATTGTTCAGCATTTTCCTGCAGCTGCATCGGTTTCACAGCCTTATAAAAATAATAGATTGCAGATAAAAAAGCAAAAAAAGGCATTATTAAGACTCAACGTGCAGAGAATTTATGATATCGATTTTTGAATATGTGCAATGTATTTCATGATCTTCATATAAATTAAAACTATTCCTGTATATCTACATTTTGTTTGACAGTAAAGACTGCTCTGTGCTAAATTTTTAGACTTCATGAGTGTAGTGTACATATCGTAAAACGGCCGTACATGGCACGAACCTGGCACAGGAATAGATGTATATCAGGCATTTAGCACGGGAGAACATACAGGGTATCTTCAGACGTAAATATAAACAATCTATAAATCAGATAAAAGGGGGGACGAAAAATGCCGCTTGATCCAACCAAACACGCAGACTGGGAAATCGCAGAAGATGCAGAAAAATCTATGGCTAAAATCTATGACATTGGAGATCGCCTGGGACTTACCAAGGATGAACTCCTGCCTCAGGGTCATTATATTGGGAAAATCGATTACAGGGCGGTCCTGGATCGTCTGAAAGACAAACCCAACGGAAAGTATATTGATGTCACCGCTATTACACCAACGCCTCTTGGTGAAGGGAAATCAACATCATCAATGGGACTTGTACAGGGCTTCGGAAAAATCGGTAAAAACGTAAGCGCCGCCATACGACAGCCTTCCGGCGGTCCTACCATGAACATTAAGGGCTCAGCTGCGGGCGGCGGTCTTGCCCAGTGTATTCCTTTAACTCCCTTTTCCCTCGGGTTTACCGGCGATATTAATGCAATCATGAATGCACATAACCTTGCAATGGTTGCCCTCACTTCAAGAATGCAGCATGAGCGGAATTATACCGATGAGCAGCTTATGCGCCTGAGCAATATGGAGAGACTTGATATCGACCCGACCAAGGTTGAGATGGGATGGATAATGGATTTCTGTGTTCAGGCCTTAAGAAATATCATAATCGGTATTGACGGTGTGAACGGAAATAAGGACGGCTTCATGATGAAATCAAAATTCGGCATAGCCGTGTCATCAGAAGTTATGGCCATTCTTTCAGTATCGACCAGCCTGAAAGATATGCGTGAACGGATGGGTAAAATAGTTGTTGCCTACAGCAAAAAAGGCAAAGCGATTACTACTGAAGACCTCCAGGTTGCAGGCGCAATGACAGCATGGATGGTTGAAGCTTTAAATCCAAGCCTGATGCAGACCCTGGAAGGTCAGCCCGTTATTGTTCATGCCGGACCTTTTGCCAATATAGCGATCGGCCAGAGCTCCATCATTGCCGACCAGATAGGTTTGAAGCTTGCTGACTATCATGTCACGGAATCAGGATTCGGCGCAGATATCGGGTTCGAAAAATTCTGGAATCTGAAATGCCGTTTCAGCGGACTTACCCCTGACTGTGCCGTTGTTGTGGCCACGATCAGGGCGCTTAAATGCCACGGCGGCGCTCCTGTCCCTGTACCCGGCAAAGCAATGCCTGAAGAATACGGCACCGAGAATGTCGGATGGGTAGAAAAAGGCTGTGCGAACCTCCTCCACCATATCAAGAATGTAAGAAAGGCAGGGATCAGCCCCGTTGTATGTATCAATGCATTTTATACCGACACAGATGCAGAGATCGCCAAGGTCAGGGAACTGGCAGAAGCTGCAGGTGCAAAAGTTGCCCTTTCCAGGCACTGGCAGAAAGGCGGAGACGGCGCCATCGAATTTGCTGAAGCCGTTGTTGAAGCCTGCGAAGAAAAGAGCGAGTTCAAATTTCTGTACGAACTTGATCAGCCCGTTAAAGACCGTATCGAACTTATCGCAAAAGAAGTGTACGGCGCAGACGGAGTTGAGTACTCAACGGAAGCAAACTCCTCACTCGAAAGAATCCAGAAAGATCCCGAGTTGTCAAAGCTGGGACTCTGTATGGTAAAGACACACCTTTCTCTTTCTGACAATCCCGCTCTCAAGGGTGTCCCGACAGGATGGAGACTCAAGATAAGGGAAGTTCTTACCTACGGTGGAGCTGGATTCATCGTCCCGGTGGCAGGTGCCATCAGTCTCATGCCGGGAACAGGTTCGAACCCCGCATTCAGGAGAATTGATGTAGATGTTGATACAGGAAAAGTCCAGGGTGTATTCTAGGATCATGATTTCTGACGCCCCTGTTCAGCCATTGAACAGGGGCGCATTCTTAACCTTATTCCTCACCTGCCATTAACCAAGTGTTTGTTATAGCAGGTTTTTTTAACTCTAAGCTGTATGTACGGAGCATTCATTTCATGGTCGGGAATATTCCGAATCTCATAACGTTGACAAGGATATTGATTTTGCCATTCTTTGCAGGCACCCTGATTTACAGAGAGTATCAATATGCTCTGATTCTTTTTATTACGGCGGCCATAACGGACATCCTTGACGGACTTATTGCACGGCTGACAAACCAGATAACTGATTTCGGAAAAGTCCTCGATCCTGTTGCCGATAAATTTTTCGTAACAACGTCCTTTGTAATCATGAGCAATATCGGAATGATCCCTACGTGGCTCACCATTATCGTCATCAGCAAGGATCTCATTGTGGTCACCGGCTGTTTTCTCATTCATTATGTTACTGACAATCTGAAAATTCAGCCTTCTCTACTGGGTAAGCTTTCGAGCGGGCTTCAGTTTCTTACAATCGGGCTTGTTATCCTGTCCTTTAATATGCAAAAAGGGGTTCATCTCACGAAGCCTTTTTTTATTGTTGTAGCCGTCGTGACAAGTCTGGCAGGTATTCAGTACGTTTACAGGGGCATGAAAATGTCCGGTACTGAGAGCAAAAACTGAATCCACAGGTACGGAAAATATGAGCGCAATTATCAGCCACGTCAATAAAGGAACTACCGCACAGGATATAGGCCTGGAAAAAGGAGACGTGCTTGTCAGTCTGAACGGGAACCCGGTCAGAGATGTCATTGATTTGATGTTCTATTCCGGAGAGAAGCATCTTGATCTTGAGATCCAGCGCAATAAAAAAGCTCACCGATTCAAAATAAAAAACAGGGACCATACCCCTCTCGGGATCGAGCTTAAATCGTTCAGGACAAAGACCTGCAGGAACAAGTGCATATTCTGTTTTGTAAACCAGCTTCCCAAAGGAATGAGAAAATCCCTTTATCTGAAGGATGATGATTACAGGATGTCTTTTCTATTTGGCAACTACATAACCC
Source organism: Thermodesulfovibrionia bacterium (assembly GCA_945786855.1). GTDB lineage: Bacteria > Nitrospirota > Thermodesulfovibrionia > UBA6902 > UBA6902 > CALZGI01. The sequence goes on from CALZGI010000055.1 coordinate 16,042, forward strand.
TCACGAACCTGTCTTCAAATGACAAGAAGAGGATTATTGAGCAAAAGCTGAGTCCACTTTATATATCCATCCATTCAACCAACAATGATATTCGGCGGAAAATGCTCGGCAATCCGAAGGCATCTGACATCCTTCAGGACTTAAAGGACTTCACGTCCAGCAAAATCAGGATTCATGTTCAGATAGTGGTCTGTCCGGGACACAACGATGGAGAAGAGCTTGCCAGCACAATCAAAGACCTTGAAAAATTTTATCCCTATGTTTCATCGGTCGCAGTTGTACCGGTAGGTCTGACAAAACACCGGAAAGGTTCAATCAAGCATGTAGAGAAAGAGGATGCCCTGAAGGTAATTGAAATGGTAAAAAAATTCAGGCAGCGATGCAAACGGCGTCACGGAGATCCCGTCGTTCATCTTGCCGATGAATTTTATGTGAAAGCCGGGCTGCCCTGCCCTGGCCTCAAGGAGTACGGTGATCTTCCTCAACTCGAAAACGGCGTCGGGTTAATTCCCCTCTTCCTGAACAGTGCCAGGAAATTAAAACTGCCAAAAAAAATTGGTCTGACGAAAGCCGCTGTTTTCACCGGTGTGTCCTTTATGCCCTATCTGGAAGAATTCTCAAAAAAACTGACTGCAATCGAGGGTCTCAGCTTGGATGTATTTAAGGTAGAAAATAAATTTTTTGGACCCTCTGTTACAGTTGCCGGCCTGCTTTCAGGGAAAGACATTCTGAAAACAATTGTCGGGAAATCAAAAGCTGACTGTTTACTGGTACCCAATGTGATGCTGCGAGACGGATCGGACATGTTTCTTGACAATGTGACCCTGAAAGACATAGGGGAAAGCCTCGGTATGAATATCAGGGTGATAGAGCCGACCCCGGAAGGGCTCCTGAAAGGAATAACAGATGAATGTAAGCGGAAAGACTAAGATAGCCGGTATTTTTGGAGACCCTATTGAACATACCCTGTCACCTGCCATGCACAATTCGGCCTTCAACAGCCTCGGACTTGATGCCTGCTATGTTCCATTCAGAGTAGCTCCCGACGACTTACCCTCAGCAGTACAGGCAATCAGAAGTTTAAATATGCTTGGAGTCAATACTACCGTACCACATAAAGAAAACGTGATCCCTCTTCTCGATAAAGTAAACGAAGAGGCGTCCTTCATAGGGGCAGTAAACACGATAACAAACAGTGGCGGGATTCTGACAGGATATAATACTGACGGACGGGGGTTCATGAGCTCACTGTCGGAAGAAAAGATATCTGTTGAGGGGAAAAATATTTTAATTGTCGGAACAGGAGGCGCCTCAAGGGCAATCAGTTATTATCTTAGTGAGAAAGCTTCTTCTCTTTCATTATTTGACATTGACTCACAGAAAGCGGAAAAACTCGTATCAGACCTGAGTCAGATTCGGAGCAATGTGTCCCTCCGGGAAAGCATACAGGGAGGAGAAAAGCCTGACATCCTTATCAATGCTACACCACTCGGACTGAAGACTGAAGACCCTCTGCCGATCAGTCCGGATATGATCGATTCAGAGATGGTTATTTGTGATCTCATATACAAAAAAACCCCCTTATTAAAAGAGGCTGAAAACAGAGGGGCACAATCAATTGACGGTTCAGGAATGCTCCTTTGGCAGGGTGTTCTTGCTTTTGAACTCTGGACGGGGATGAAGCCGCCTGTTGATCTTATGCGTGACATCCTCCTTTCAAATATCAAATAAATCATATCGAGGTTCAACCTCGATATGACAATTTAATTAAAATGCCCATCAGAGATTTTGGAGATGAAGGAAACCAGACGGGAAAGAGTAAATTTATGTTTGGGCGGAACGAATTTGTCGTTTTATCTTTATATTCCTTTCTGTTACGGCTTTTTATTTTGACAATTTCCTTCGATGATGGTAAGCTTTCACATTGTCACACATGTCAATTAAATCAAAAGAAAAGAAGGTGAACGATCATGAAAATAGCAGTTACCGGAAAAGGGGGCGTCGGAAAGACAACCGTCTCGGCCCTCCTCAGTTATAAATTCGCATCGGACGGAAAAAAAGTAATCTCCGTTGACGCCGACCCCGATGCAAACCTCGCAACCGCCCTCGGTATTTCGCGAGATGAAATCGACGGGATCAAGCCTATTGCGGAGATGTCAGAACTGATCGAGGAGAGGACTGGCGCGAAACCAGGTACGAGCGGGGGAATATTCAAGATCAATCCCCGCGTCGATGACATCCCTGAAGGCTATGGATTCAATAAAGACAATATCACCCTCCTCGTCATGGGAAAATCGAAGGTTGCCGCTTCAGGGTGTTACTGCCCGGAGCACACACTTCTCAGGAGACTTCTGAAACACCTCATTGTCGAACGGGATGAGGTCGTCATTGTCGATATGGAGGCAGGAATTGAGCATCTTACGCGCGGCACCGCTGAAGGGGTTGACGCCTTCATCGTTGTGGTCGAGCCCGGCCAGCGGAGCATCCAGACGGCCCATGCCGTGAAGGGTCTTGCCGAAGGGCTTGGCATAAAGAAAGTCTTTGTCATATCAAACAAAGTGAGAAATGAAGAAGACGTTGAGTTCTTAAAAAATGAATTGAGCGATATGGAATTCCTCGGCTCTATGAGCTTTAACGACAGCATCATGGAATCGGATATTCAGGGAATACCTCCCTATAAAGCCTCTGACAAGGCATTCAACGAAGCTCTCAAGATTAAATCGGCCCTCGAGAAACTCGTTTGAAAAAAAGAATCAGGGAAAAGCTTTTAAAACAGAGAGACGCAATCCCGCAGGACCTGAAACTCCGGAAAGAAGCCTCAATCGAAAAGAGACTTTTTGAACTTGATGTGTTCAGGAATGCACGTACGCTTTTGATGTATGTCTCGTTCCGCTCCGAAGTAGGCACCACAGGGTTTCTCCAGGACATACTGGACCTCGGAAAGCGCCTGGTACTGCCTGTGGTTGACAGGAGGCTCAGCGAATTAAAGCTCTATGAAATAAAGAATATAAATGAGCTTCAACCAGGGTACATGGGCATCCCCGAGCCTGCAGTCATGCAGTCTCGCAGGGTCACCTTAAAGGATATTGAACTCGTTGTACTCCCCGGCACCGGCTTTGACACCAGAGGCAACCGCCTTGGGTATGGAGGCGGCTACTATGACAGGCTGCTCAGTTACGAGTCAAGAAAGCTTTCGCGGACAGACCATCTCATTACGACTGTTGCACTGGCATTTGAAGAGCAGATCGGTGACCATATCCCCGCAGAACCACACGACATAAAAGTAGACATGATCGTCACCGATGAGAGACTGATTCAGTGCAGATCATGACAGCCTCCCATATCGAGGTTGAACCTCGATATGGGACTGCGAAAAAATAATGATATAATAACAGGCAGGATAGAGTGAATACGGAGGTTGACCATTTGCTGGGGGCAAAGTTTTCAATCAAGGTCTTTATCAGTGTCTCACTTGTGGCGGTGATCAGAAAGATACTGATCACATCGCTGAAAACTGAGGCCGTAGAGCCCCGGTTGTCTCTCATAGCGGCCCTTGCCGTATTGGGGGGCCCGTACCGGGTCGTATCGAAAGTCGAGGGATCAAATGGGCGCGGTACCCATTGAAGGGCATCCTTACCGGTCTCCCATGAAATCATTCCCGCTTGACAAGGACTGCACAGACTATTTAAATTATACGACTTTCCCATCAGTCGGGGGCCGATCTACTATATCTTTTTAAACGAAAAAACAGGAGGACTGCATGGCATACAGAGAATATCATGATCAAATCGGCGGCATTAACCACTGGCTCTTTTCACAGGAAGATTTCAAACACCTCATATCCCGGCCGTTCAGGGGAGAAGAGTATACAAACGTCATTAACGGATCGGGAGTTGTGAAGGGTGAGCAGAAATACCCGAAAGGCTATCAGGAAATGATCATCCCTGAGCTGAAGCGGAGGGCCGATTTCTTCAGGGAAGTCCCGGCACTGAAGGACATCAACGCGGCAGACGCAAAGGTCCTGACCGTACTGATCGGCGATAAAGACGACCCCGCAGTCGCAGCGTCCCGGAGCTATGTGGGCATGAAAGGTGCCACAACAAAACAGTGCGGGCTCTCGAGCATGATGGAGGAGTTCCCTTCTACCGTAACTTCTGCAGAAATGTATGAAAGACTGGCACAGTGGAACAGGGACAGTTCCATATCAATCCTTATGTTCCAGCTTCCTTTCGGTGGAAAAGCCGGAAAGGAGATCGACGCCACTGCACTCTGCAACCGGATCGCACTCGAAAAAGACGGCGACGGCCTGAACCAGATGACCCTCGGCCTTATGTCCCTTGGTGCGGAGAGATATTATGACTGCTGCACACCGAGCGGCATGGTCGACCTTGCCAGTGTTTATCTCGTTCGGGAAAAAGGAGCACGGCTCCGTCCTGACGGAATAGCAAGCTTCGGGGGCCTTGAAGTACTCGTGGCCGGAAGGAGCAATATCGTAGGCGAACCACTTTTCAACCTCTTAAAACGCTTTGACGCAACGACACTCGGGCCGCTCCATACAAGGACAGGAACAGGAGGCTCATCAGATAAAGACACTCAGAGAAGAATTTACACAGAGCTTTCAAAACGCGCTGATATTGTATTCGGCTGTATGGGCTTTCATCCCTACAAAGTTCACCCCGATACAGAGTACTTCTTTACAGCAGACATGCTGAAAGAAGGATGCCTGATCATCGATGCCTCAACTTCATTCAGAAAAGACGGCAGAAAACCTTACGGAGACGTCGATCCCTCTGCCCGTTCAAAGGCAGCGGCATTCACTCTGGAGACAGGCGGTGTCGGGCCCGGCACAGTCACCAAGCTCGTGCATCAGGGATGGAGGGGCATGCTCTACCAGAACATCGACAAGGTCAGAAATGCCGTTGAAGACAACAAGGCAACCGTTGTCTCCACCTTCACAAAACTCCTCTCCAGCTATGCCGGTTCCAGCGAATCAGACGCGGCAGGGAATGCGGAAAACCTCTTCTACAGGGCAATAAGCAAAGACAGCCACCCGGTCCACGCCGTTGACGCCCTGGAAGCCATATTTCCTGAATTGATGAAGTAAACATAAATAAAAAATTCACCCTACCCGTCCCATATCGAGGTTGAACCTCGATATCATGTACTGAGGCGCTGTTCAGTGTACTCCATGTACTTCTCTTCATCTCCAAATATATCAAGCAGGAATCCCCGTTCAATCACTGCTGGGAAGTTCTGTCTTCCTATATAGTCCTGGAAGCTACTCCATCGGTATTCAGAGAGATACGTTACAGGGTCTATTCCAGTGTTACTCATCTTCAACGGGTTCGTATGAATGTAATGAGGTAAATGGATAAAGTGCTCCTCACCGATAACGTGTTCCGCTTTGAACCGTCCCTGAAAGAGCGATCCTACCCTCTCATACTTCTTATTGAAATACATGGTATAGCCCGTGCCGAGCTTCTGCATGAACCTGACAATCCCTTTTTCCTTTACCTGTCTCAGTATCAGGTGAAAGTGGTTGGGCATAAGCGTGAAAACAAGAATATCCACCAGCCTGTCCCTTTGTTGGTTACTGAATAATTTCCGCGCTTCAACAGTATCTGTCTTGTGGTTTAGGAAATAATGGACATTCCTTACGGGATTTCTGTCATTCATCTCATAAAGATTATGCACAAAGCGCGAGTAGTCGCCCTCGTCGAGAAATACATCGCGCTTTTCCACGCCCCGGTTATACACATGATACATGTGCCCGTCAACAAAACAAGGTTTTTTCATGCTGATCCACTGAGGCGAGTCATATCGAGGTTCAACCTCAATATGTCTGCCATATCCCCAAATCAGGAATACTATAACATTTAGCCGACAATTCATCCACTTGATTTCTCATATCGAGGTTCAACCTCGATATCATGAGTGCCTTTTGACAGTGAAGATGTGCAAATGTTAAACTTTTTAACTCATTTCAAAGCGTGGAGCGTTTTCCAATGGATAAGAAGAAAATTGAAAAAGGTGTAAAATTGATCCTCGAAGGCATCGGTGAAGACCCTTCCAGACCGGGACTCAAGAAAACACCGACACGTATTGCCAATCTGTACGAGGAAATATTCTCGGGGCTGCATACGCCAACCAAAGAAATTTTGAAGCCAATTGAGGGTGAAAGCCATGATGAAATGGTCCTGCTGAAGGACATCCCTTTCTACTCGATCTGCGAACATCACCTTCTCCCCTTTATCGGAAAAGCACACGTTGCGTATATCCCTTCCCGCGGAAAGATCGTCGGGTTGAGCAAGCTCGTGCGGGCAGTGGAAGTATTCGCAAAAAGACCCCAGGTCCAGGAACGACTGACTTCGCAGCTGGCAGACATGATAATGGATAAGCTGAAGCCCAAAGGAGCAATGGTAATAATAGATGCCGAGCATATGTGTATGTCCATGCGGGGAGTAAAAAAACCTAACACGAAAACGATCACATCAGCAGTGAGAGGAATATTCCGCACCAAATCCTCTACACGGGTTGAGTTACTTGAACTCATAAGAAGAAACGATTAAAAGTAGAGATAGATCAGCTTGATGCAGTATAGAATGGAGGATTAAAATGATAATAACCAAAAAGAAAGATCGCAGCAATATTCTGGAAACAGTCAAAAAGTATGAGAAGTTTTTCCTGATCGGATGCTCAGAGTGTGCTTCCCTTTGCGGCACAGGCAACGACGAAGCGCTGCAGGAAATGACTGAATTTCTCGAAAGTAACGGCAAAAAAGTCACGGGAACGATGGTCCCGAAAACGGGCTGTCAAACCCTGGGCACAAAGATAGAGCTGAAAAAAGACAAGGATGCCTGTGCAGACGCTGACGCAGTAATTGTCATGTCCTGCGGCGCCGGGACCCAGTCCGCCACCGAAATATTCAAGGACAAGCCCGTGTATCCTGCCAATGATTCTCTTTTTCTCGGCAACATGACCCGGTTCCAGATGTTCGATGAACGGTGCACCCTCTGCGGAGAATGCGTTATCGGTCAAACCGCGGGCATCTGTCCCGTAACAAACTGCCCGAAGGGCCTTCTCGTAGGCCCCTGCGGCGGCATGAGTGACGGCAAGTGTGAAGTGAGCCCCGATATCCCCTGCGCCTGGGTCCGTATTTATGAACGGCACAAGGCCCTTGATAACCTCGATGAGATGAAAGAGATTATTGAACCGAAGGACTGGTCTGCGGGACAGAAACCGGGACGGCTTACCACTCGGGATGAAAAGAAAGAAGAGAAATAATTAACATAACTGCATTGAGAGAGGAGACACAGAGAATGAGCTTTAAGGAAGCACTGGATTCAGGCAAGTTTGTCGTTACTGCAGAAGTAGGACCTCCCAAGGGGACCGACATTGCAGAAATGCTTCACCATATAGATCTGCTGAAAGGCAAAATAGATGCAGCAAACATCACTGACAATCAGTCTGCGGTTATGCGCATAAATTCATTGTCTGTCTGCAAGCTGGCCATGGAGAAAGGCCTTGAACCGATTTTACAGATGACATGCAGGGACAGAAACAGGATTGGCCTTCAGTCGGATCTTCTCGGCGCAAGCATTCTGGGTATTCATAATGTGCTGTGCATGACGGGAGATCACGTTTCTGCCGGGGACCATAAAGAGGCAAAACCGGTCTATGATATAGAATCGGTACAGCTCCTCAGGATCGTTGATTCATTAAACAACGGCAAAGACATGATGGGAAATGACCTCAAGGGGGCCACTCAATTTTATCAGGGCGCTGTGGTAACTCCCGAGGCAAACCCTGTTGAGCCCCAGCTGATCAAGTTCGAAAAAAAGGCCAATGTGGGAGCCAATTTTTTTCAGACACAGGCCATTTATGACATAGATAAGTTCAAAGGGTTTATGACAACAGCAAGAAAATATCCGGTAAAGGTCCTCGCAGGTTTTGTTGTATTAAAAAGTGCCGGAATGGCAAATTTCCTGAACAAGTTTGTGCCGGGAATCAATGTCCCCCAGGAACTGATCGATGAACTAAAGGCAGCGGGCAAAGAAAAGGCCCTCGATACAGGCATGAACATTACAGCACGGCACATCAAACAACTCAAAGATGAAAATGTCTGCGACGGCGTCCATATCATGGCAATAGGCATGGAAGATAAGGTCCCGGCCATTATGGAGCGGGCGGGCATTCTTTAAGCCTGCACTGTTTTGAAACCACACTGGAGAGTTCAGCCAAACTGGACTCTCTTTTTCTTTCTGTGGAAGCTTTAAACAGAAGCCGGAATGAGTCCTCTCAAAGGAATTGATAAGGATTGACGCCCATGACTATGACAAAAAACAACATGAAACTTCGGAAAATAGGATTTACGACACTCTTCATTGCGGTAACTGCCCTTCATTTTCTGGTTACCTTTGTTGTCCTCCTCTTCCTGTTAAGCACACTGAATATTACGAACCGGAACCTGCTTCATTTTGAAAGACTCGATTATATTGAAATTTTTCTCGCTGTAATCATTATCATTCTCTCTGTACGTATTTATTTCAGGTCATTCAGGAAAATATCTCAATCTATCAAAGTGAATTTTTTTCCTGATCTTCTTCCATGAACATTACCGAATCTCCCCTCTCCTGCTGTGGTATACTAGTACCGCCTGATGCAGGGCTCGGACATACAGAGCCGCACCATTGTCTCAATTTTTTTCTTTTTTACGTATATATTTACTTATGATATCCAATCAATTTATCCATACCTGGCAGCACATACCGGAACATATCAAGCCCTACATATTCCAGATAGGAGAGTTCCAGATACGCTACTACGGATTGATGTACATTGTCGCCTTTTCGATCGTGTACGTTCTTTCCCTCTACCGCTTAAAGAATGAGGATTATGATTACCCGAAAGTGGCCCTTGAAAATTATTTTGTCTGGGCAATCCTTGGGCTTATGCTCGGTGCACGACTCGGATATGTAATTTTTTATAACTTCAGCTACTACCTGTCCCACCCCCTTGAGACGGTACTGCCCTTCAGCTTTTCAGGAGGATTTCATTTCACGGGACTTGCCGGCATGTCCTATCACGGCGGATTAATCGGTGTCATCCTGGCAACGGCCCTGTTCTGCCGTAAATACGAATTTCAATTCTGGCGTTTTGTTGATTTTCTTGTCCCGTCGATACCGTTGGGATATACCTTCGGGAGAATTGGAAATTTCATAAACGGCGAATTATACGGGCGGGTGACGGACATGCCATGGGGGATGTATTTCACTCTCGACATGACCAATCAATTGAGGCATCCTTCTCAACTCTATGAAGCTTTTTTTGAAGGAGTTTTTCTTTTTGTTCTTTTATGGAGTATTCGCAAAAAAGACCTGTTTCACGGTTTTTTTCTTGCTCTCTATATTATGGGATATGGTACGGTCAGGTTTTTCATTGAATTTGTACGTGAACCTGATTCACACATCGGCTTTTACTTCGGTATAATAACGCTGGGACAAATACTGAACATCTTTATGATTCTGGCAGGGGCTGGTCTTTATCTGCACCGGCGCAAAAGCCCGGGATCCTGACTTCTTTAAACTCAAGTGGTATAATTATAAACCCTGTCCAGATATTAATTACACTTCAAAGCAAAGGAGAAACTTCATGGCTGCAAATAAGGGAGATAAAGTAAAAGTTCATTATACGTTGAAAGACGTAAACGGAGACGTCGTTGAGTCTTCAGTGAACGCCCAACCTATTGAATTCACCATCGGTGAGGGGAATATAATCCCCGGTTTTGAAAAGAACGTTATCGGCATGGAGCCCAAAGATACAAAGTCCATCAAAATAGTGCCGGAAGAAGCGTATGGTTCCCATGATGAAAAAATGATTTTTGAGTTTGATAAAAAAAACGCGCCCGGAGATTTTGACCCCCAGATAGGGCAGACAATACAGATGCACAGACCGGACGGTAAATCTTTTACTGTGACTGTCCTCAGCCGCACGGACAAAGGATATATGATGGATGCAAACCACCCATTGGCCGGAAAAGAACTTATCTTTGATCTGGAGCTGGTTGAAATAGTGAAATAATATGTAGGGGCAAGGCATGCCGTGCCCTCCATTGAAGAGCAGAATTAAAATCATGTCAAGCTTTACAATTCACGATTTTCTGAACAGGAAAAATGAGGGTAGGCAGATAACAATGCTGACTGCCTATGACTATCCTTTCGCACGCATCGTTGATGAAGCAGGTATTGATGCTATCCTCGTCGGAGATTCCCTGGGTATGGTTGTTCAGGGACTCGAAAACACATTACCGGTCACTATGGATGAGATGATCTACCACACAAAAATGGTGACAAGGGCGGTTAAAAATGCAATGGTTCTCGGTGACATGCCCTTTATGTCCTATCAGACCGGAGTCAATGATGCTGTTGCGAATGCAGGCCGATTTTTAAAGGAAGCAGGCGCAGCCGCGGTCAAGATGGAGGGCGGGGCTGAAATTGCCGACCATATCAGGGCAATGACAAAGTCCGACATCCCGGTCATGGCCCACATAGGACTCACTCCTCAATCGATCCACCGTATGGGCGGGTATAAAGTTCAGGGTAAAACCGATGAATCGGCAAAAAGGCTGATTGATGAAGCTCATATTGTTGAAGATGCGGGGGCCTTTTCCCTTCTACTTGAGGCCATCCCAATGTCCCTTGCGAAAAAAATTACTGAGGAACTGACAATTCCGACAATAGGAATCGGCGCAGGCCCATACTGTGACGGTCAGATTCTTGTGCTTCATGATGTAATAGGTCTTTTTGAACGGTTCGTTCCCAAATTCGTCAAGAAATATGCAAACATAAGAGAAGAATCTTTGCGGGCCATACGAACATTCCGTGATGAAATCGACAAAGGGATATTTCCCTCAGAAGACCAGAGTTTCAAGTAATTCACTCACCGCCCTGTTCCACCCTTCTGGACCGACACCGTCTGCCTTTATGACTCCCTTCACTTTCCTGACAACCTGGGGATGATAGCTTCCGTCGCCTTTTTTGACAACAACAGGGAAATCAACTCTCTGAAGCATCTCAATATCATTCGGACTGTCGCCCAGTGCAATGGTCATTGTCTGTTTTCCGGTTTTACGGTACAGCCCTGTCAGGATTTCAACCGCCCTGCCCTTGTCGCTGTCACCCATAATATGAAAAAACTCCCCCTGAGTACAATGGAAACCCCTTGACTTTATACGACGTTTGAGTTTCTTCTCACCATCCAGGTTCCCCGGGAAGAGAAAGGGCTCATCAAAATCTCTTTTTTTTGCCAGCCGAGCATCTGATATGGTTAACCCCGTCAGCTCCGCAACCTCCTTCACTTTCATATCACCAAAACCCCTCACATCGAACCCGTCAGAACGCACCTCACTCAATGCATGCCTTAAGTCACTGTAGGCCGCGCCGAGTTTTATGACATCGTAGTTATTCTCTTCATGAATTCTGACATCTGTAACCTGACGGCCGAAGTATTTCCTGGGTATAAATATTCCCCCGCCGTTCTCCGAGATGAAGGGATGGTCATTATTCAGTTTTTTTCTCCATTTTTCAATTTCCGCCTTTGTCTTGCTGGAACATAGAATTAAGGGGATATTCCTCTTCTTGACCTCTTTCACGGCAGACAAAGCCCTTCTGAAAGAGTATCTGGAATCCAGAAGCGTTCCGTCGAGATCAGTAAAGAGAATCAGCTGTTTATTCATTGTGTAATTATTCTACACCATCGGAACCAAACAGAATCAATCAGGAACCAGTACCACGAAATCACCTATTAAACGAAAATGCCATTATTGGCATAACGTGATTACTCCTCATATATGTGCAGAAACATTATCAAATAACTTGATTTTTAAATACCTATCTATCAAAATAACAGCAAAAGTCGCCTATTCGCAACTTAATAAACATGGGCTGTCACTGAGGGAAAATTGAAAATTTTGCTTGTTGATGACAATGAGGAAATACGGAGTGCGCTCAAGGAAATCCTCGAAATTGAAGGCTATGAAGTGCGGCCAGCCGCCAATGGAATAGAGGCTCTCCGATTAACGAAGAAATCTCCCCCCGACATGATCATATCAGATGTCCTTATGCCTGAAATGGACGGTTTCAAGCTCTGTCATGAGTTAAAGGAAAGCAAGAAGTTCCGCAGAATTCCTTTCATATTCTATACAGCCAACTACACGGACAAGAAAGATGAAGATCTGGCAATGGCAATGGGGGCCTCCTGTTTTATCAGAAAACCCATGATGCCTGACAAGTTCCTCGACACCATACGAGGGGTCATTCGGGAGCATAAAGAAGCTGAGCTCCACGTTCCGCGAATGCCTCTTGAAGAGGACGTTGAGCTTTATAAAATGTACATCGAGCGGCTGTCGCAGATGCTGGACTTAAAGATAAAGGATCTCGCGAAAGAAAGGCAGGACCTGGTCGGGGCTCAAAAGGCCCTCCAGCACAGCGAAGATCGCTACAAAATTCTTCTCGACACAATTCCTCATGGGATACAGGAGAATGATCTGTCAGGCGTTATCACATATGGCAATAAAGCCTACCATGTGATGTTGGATGCCAAAGAGAATGAGTTGATCGGGAAACACATCTGGGACGTTGTTTCACAGCACTCGGAAAGAGAATCATTGAAGCAATATCTCGCGAACCTTTTAGAGAACCAGCCTCCACCGTCCCCTTATCATGTTGAAGATATTACAATGGAGGGGAAAAAAATCGATGTCAAGATTGACTGGAATTACAAAAGGGACACAGAGGGGAGCCTCACGGGTTTCATCGCCGTAATAACTGACATAACAAATCAGAAGAAAATTGAGCAGAAACTGAAAGAAAAAGTAGACGACCTTGAAAGGTTTTATGAAATGGCTGTGGGCAGGGAACTGCGCATGAAGGAATTGAAGGAGGAGATACAACGGCTCAAGTCTTAAATACATTGAGCAGCAGTTATTTGACAGACTACATGCCGTTCCATATATGAAAAAACAGAAAGAATTCATAAATAGCCAGCTGAATGAAGAAGCCATGCTGAAAGCTATTGTCGAAAAATCACCGAACATTATTTTTGTTCGCCAGGGCAGCCGCATAATCTATGCAAATAACAGGTCTGTGGAAATGTTGGGTTACGGAAAAGACGAGATCTACGCAGATGATTTTGATTTCATGAAAATGGTACACCGCGATTCCCATACTATAGTCCTCGATAATTATCAAAGACATCTGAACGGGAAAGAAGTAGCACCCTACGAATTGAAACTTGTTACAAAAAGCAGGAAGGAGTTAACTGCCATTCACTCCTCGAAACTGATAGATCTCGCTGAAGAAAAAGCAATTCTGGGAATTTTCACAAATATAACTGATCACAAGCGGGTAGAGGATGCATTGAGGGAGTCAGAGCAAAAATACCGGAATCTTGTTGAGAAAGCCAATGACGCTATTTTCCTTGCTGACAATGAAACAGGTTTGATCATTGACGCAAATCAAAAGGCTGAAGAGATGCTTGGCATTCCGCTGAAAGAAATTGTTGGCATGCATCAGTCAAACCTTCATCCTGCAGAAGAACTCGAGAAATATAAAGAGATTTTCCGTAAACATGTTGAGAATGGTGAAGGCCGTGCCCATGATCTTCTGGTCATCAACAGTCAGGGACAGAGTATCCCTGTAGATATCAGCTCAAGTATCATTGAAATCGGTGGGAAAGAAGTAATCCAGGGAATTTTCAGGGATGTCTCGGAGCGTAAGCAGTCAGAGGAAGAATTAATTAAATATCACCGGGATCTTGAAGACCGTGTCCAGGAGAGTACCCGTGAACTTCTCGAGGCGAACAAAAAACTGAAATCTCAGATTCAGGTTCGAAAACAGGCTGAGAAGCAGCTCCTTGCACACCAGAAGCAGCTAAGCTCGTTAAGCTCTCAGTTGTCATTGATAGAAGAAAATGAAAAGAGAAGAATCGCAACAGAATTGCATGACTGTATCGGACA
>CALZGI010000056.1 GCA_945786855.1 Thermodesulfovibrionia bacterium
CCTGAGACACGGGCCCTCGTTTGGCTCAGCGCTTCAAGTTCAACATTATAGGCTGCTGCTGCCTTCTGCCAGGCGATAGCCGTTACATCCTTTTCAACAGCTATGAAGCGGCCTCCATCACGTCGAAACACACGCACGACTTCAAGGTCCGACATGAGTCGCACTTCCACCGCCAGCCATTCACCGTCAGGTGAGACCAGTGGTCGATACCCCTGGGCCTCGTGCAGCAACCTTAGCGGTTTGTCGTTGTCGACGCTGACCCAAAGCTCGCCGGCATCGTTGACGCTGGTGTAAATGTGAAGCACGTTGATCGGCCGGGGTTCCTCACTGCAGCCGGTTATTAATACCAGTGCCAGGCATAGCCCGATAATCCGAATCATCAGCTTAATCCCGCGGGTCTCCATTCAGGTGAAATCCGAAAACCCTCTTCACGGCATTTGAGGTACGCTCACCCGGCCAGCCGTCCACGCGCAGAGAAATACCGTTAAAGGTATTGAGAAAGCGCTGCAAATCTTCTCCGTACGCTATCACCTCATCGGCATAGTGCAACAAAGGGCCCTCGGGCATTTCTCCTACAAGCGGCCCGATTTCACCTCGCTCCTCGAGGCGACGGATTATTACCGCGGCGCCGCACTGGCGAGAAACTGCTGTGTCGGACCAGGTACCATCAGCTACGTACTTACCGGAAGTGTAGTGATTGGAAAAGCTCCACAGGTAAGGGCTTTTGACGTGAGCGTGATAAAGCCGGTATCCCCAGCCGTTGTACTTTTCCAGTTCGTACAGGATTCGCGGGAGTGACCATTCCTCTACCTTGTTGATCCCATGCATGTTCAGAGCATCCTGCGCACTTTCTTCCCAGCTAAAGGGCGGATCGCCTTCCACGGGCCGCCCGGACGGCACATGTACCGTTCGGGCCGTCAAGCGGTCGCCGTTGTGCAGATGGCGATTAAAGCGTCGGCTGGCCTCCATGTTGTGAATGGCGGCGATGAAGAACCAGGGAGCGCCCACTTCAGAGGCAACGGCTTCATATCGTTCCTGGTTCTCGAGAACTCCGTCGACAATTGGATCGATGTCGTCAAAACGATCCGCTTTTACCTCACAGGTAAGATAGAGCTCCTCGTATTCTTCCTGAAGCGATTGAGTGAAATTCACCTTTGCCATGTTCCCTCCTTTTCTGCATTTCCGTTATTGTCAGCCTGTTGCTGAGCCGTGTTATTGAGGCATTCTTTTGGGTTGTGTTCAGCATCATCGCCGTTAACTTTTATTGTTTCAATGTACCCTCAGATAATATTCCCATCCAGCAAAGACATATTTAATTTCTGCATTGAATAATTTCTCTCAATATCTGCTCAGGCAGTACATCCCTGTTCCCGGACGTCACTTCATAAATTTCCATGTCGGGCCGGTTTTTTATTCTCCTGATAAACTCATCACCGCCGAGGGTTACCGTACCGACAACAATACTGGATGATTCAAGTACTCGAACTGCGGCATTTCTAAAAACCTGAGAAAAGCATTCCATCTTCCCGATCTCATCAAGTATTATAACAGTACCTGTTAAAGGAGTAATAGAAGGTACTGCGATGGTTTCAACATTTACAATGCTTACGCCGTACCTTCTGATGGAAAATTCTGATTGTATACCCTGATGGGCAAGATAGCCAGACTGCCCATCCAGGGTTTTCATCATGAAACCGACCCTCTTCCCTGCCACCCTCTCCTCCTCCGTGTAAAAACCCTTTGCCGGGCAGGTCAGGGCCCTGATGACTTTTTTTATGACTGTGGTCTTCCCCGACGACGGGGCGCCGGTTAAAAAAATATTCTTCTTTATTCGCTCCATATGAATAATTGTATAGTATTAGGATCTTTGGCACTATGGCTCTTCTGCTCTATTGCTCTTTTGCGCTTTATCAAGGCGGAGACGGCAGATTATCATGAAAATATGCAGGCCTGTTTTTAAAAGGATTATACAGGGGATCGCCGACGAGTATCATCCTCCATGAGAGCAGGGGGTTTGTCATGGCAAAGACCTCGGCAATGGTGTATTGACCGGTCATGAGCAGCGGGAAAAAGAGGGACGGATGAGGGAAGGCATGAAGATAGGGTTCCGAAACCGGCCCCAGTGATGCAACCACTCCCCGTTCTATCATGCTTTTCACCCAGTAGGCATGCTTCGTACTGTGGAGCGATCTGGCCTCTGCACTTGCCACATGATATCCAACGGCACCCTTGACCCATTGAAAGGCATCTTGGTATTTTCCAAGACTGTACCATCCGCAGTAAAGTGCAGCAGCAGGAGCCTCTCCGGAACCAAACAGTGCTGGACGATTGTCGAGTACAACGGGCAATAAACCTTTTTGAAGGATTTGAGCCGCCCTTCTGATTTCATTATCATAAGCTGCGTATGCCGAGTTTCCCTTAAGACCCCTGGCATCAAGATATATTTTGCCGGAAAGACCCTCTTTTTCTGTTTCAATCGACGCCCTGATCAGTTCTTCTGCAAGCTCCGGAGTCGGAGCGTCCACTCTGCTCACCATCAAAACCCGGCCAAAATGGGCTGCTTTCCCTCTGTTCGGAAGGAACTGAGGATTGGACTGCCAGCCTGCATAGGGATAGTCAGGGGACAACAGCAGCGCAAGTTCAGAGTCCACGGCGGACTTTGTATCACTTCCATTGAGAGTGCCAAGTCTCAATCGGAGGCTTTTTATTTCGCCGTCAAGTTTGCGAACAGCTTTCTTCAGATCTCCTTTTTCGGCACCAGGCTCTTTTCTTTTCTCCCGAAGAAGTGAAAGTTCCTCTCTCTTTTTCTTTATCGTATGTTCAAGATTGTTTATTTCCTTTTCCGGAATGATAAGCGGCTTCAGGGCAGCTATTCTGAGGGGAATTCCATAAGCCGTAACAATACAGCGGATATTACTGCCCTCATCATTGAGGTTCCCTATTATATTCCGCACTGGCTCGGCAATCACCCGATTGTAATGGTCGAATGAAACATCATCCTTCAGTACGGTATTAACCTTGATAAGATGCCCGGAAGGTACTTCACGAAGATCCATGTACAACTGACCGATACGGACTGACTCAGAGGATTTGGCATTGACAAGAACAACAACTTCCTCCGGAAGCAATGCTGCTTCCGACAATCCTGCAGTGGCAAAAGCAAAAGACATGTACAGAAAGAAAATGGCAATCAATGTCCCGAATGGCTGTATCAGCACCTGACTTTGCACCCCCTTTCAGTTTATTCAAAGACATCGACAGGATAAGCATTCACAATATTCATCTCAATCAGTTTATTGAAAACATTCCTGGCTATAAGCCTATAACCAAGATCCCCCGGATGCCACCTGTCACTTCCAAAAACATTAAGCCCCCGCTGCAGTGCCTGTCTGAACATGCTTTCATTATCTACAACAGGCACTTTGAGCTGACTGTATGTATTATGAATAAGCACCTCCGGCCTACCCCATCCGACAGTGTGATATTTCATAAAAACAATATTTATGTGATTATTCTCCGAGATCCGCTTAAGCTCAGCGATATTGTTCACCAATGCATCGATAAATGCCTTTGACTTTCCGGGATCATCGTTGAAAAATTCAACGGCCCTTCTTTTCCCTTCCTTATCAAAGGCAGGCACTTCCATGTCCCGCAGAGCACTTGATACGTAGAGAAGCCTGAAAAACTGGTATACCTTCAGATGGCTAAGCATCAATTCTGCCTGTGCATTCAGTTTCTTCATGAAATTCATATCATAGTATTTAAAAATAGTGCTTTCCTCGAAGTTCCAGGGATCATTAATTCCGACCATCATAATAACAGTATCGGGCCTGAGTTCTGAAATATTTCCTGTATACCGGTTTAACGTCTGCGATGAATTAATCCCGGGTATGCCGAGGTTAATGACTTCATACCTTTTATCGGGGATATTATTATCAAGAATTTTCTGAAGCTGACTTGGATAACTGAACTCGTCTCTATCTGATGCCCCGATTCCATATGTTGTGGAGTCACCAATACACACAATCCTGTAGGATTGGCTCTTTTCGTGAATGCTGTTTCCCGGGTCCCGGAGGAACAGTGCTCCGGCCCTGAAAAGGAGCTCTGCAGACAAGACGGCAATGAACATGCCAAATATGATTATGAATACATTCTGTTTAATCGATGATTGCTTCATTCGATTTTTGATGCAGTTTTTCTTTCATCAGAGGCGCCTCCCGTAACAGGATTTTCTCACCGCTCAGAAAGATGGGGCAGTATACCCGATATCAAACACGTTATGGCAGGAGGGACAAATAAAAAGCCACTTCATGTGCCCGCCTTCTTTCCTGAACATGGAATGAAATCCGTCCCGGTAGCCGCATGACGGGCAAATCCTGAACTCATCTCCCGGGTTTACTTTATTCACTTTATAATCCATGGCATTCTCCATTTTATATGCTTCAGTTTGTGAGTCCGGCTTCTCTCACCCTGTTTTGTTTATTTCCCTTATGATCTGGGTTCGAAATTTAGTCGCACCACCGTTGGCGGGATGTCTGACTGAGGGAACTTCCATTCCCATTCTGAGTAATTGCTTTTTTGCCTTTTCTCCGATAGCAATAATTTTTATCCCCTTTTGTATTTTGAGTAATTGATTCAGGACAACTTCGCCATTTTCGAACTCCCGATCAGATGGAGTCCTATTTGACAGAAGGCCTTTTTTCGGGTTATAGGGATGCCAGGGGAATGCGTTCCAGAATATAAAATCCCTCATATCAAACCCTGAATGTATGAGTTTTTCCCATACTATTGTTGCCGTCGGTTCGCTGAATCCATCTTTCCTGACCCGGATTTTGCTGGTTCGCTGCGGTTCAATGTTCGAGAAGACATGCCCGGGATCAATTGATTTATGTTTCATCTTTCCAAGCAGAATACGTTCTGATGTCATTGGAATTCCGGTAAAATGTCCGCCCTGGTATCCCATGGCCTCTGCAAGCAGAAGATATTTCGCATCCTTTCTCTCTGACAGGTATTGCCTGAGATGAGTCAGCCTTTTATCTGGCGACTCTGTGTCAATATCATGCTCCACGTCATAGGAGAACCAGGGATTAAACACATTATCCAACTTGATTCCCTGTAAACTGTTTATAAAATCATTCATTGCCTGACCGGGAAGAATGTCACTCTATTTTAAGATTTATCAAGGCATCTCTAAACTGACCTGCACTGTCTTCAGCAAGAGTTCCCGGCAAGACCAGCAGCACATTGCCTTTCACAAATGTCCATGTATACAGTTCTCCATTTTCGTTCCGCTCATGATAATACTTTTTTATCTTTTCAAGATTATCTTTCAATTTAAAGCTCATAATGTACCCCTCTGCATCCTCACCCGATAATGGAACAGAAAACTTTCTTACCTCATTCACGCTTGAGGGAAGTTCGCCATGGTTCATTTCAGTTACCAGTGAAGAATCCCTGATTCCCAGTCCATTCTCATTGAATACGTTCATCACATCACCCGTAGACCACTCATAAGGAAATCCATGAGGGAACCATGATGGTACCTGAGGAGGAACAGTCGACGGCGCCGGATTATGGTGCCAGCTTCCCCCGGGACTGCGGCCGGAGCTTTTGGCATCTGCATTTGCAGCATATCCATATATTATGAAAAGCGCTGCTACAAAGGTAACGATTATCCGTATTATTTTTTGTTTTTCCATTTCATTGTCTCCATTCTTACAATTTATATCAGGTTATAAACGCTCAAAAAATACGCCAGACATGCTGCATGATAGTTCTCCTTCGAAAAAAGTCTTTGCTTGTAGAATTAATAGCATGGAAGGGTCCATTTACATTGAATCCATATGGCAGCAGGACCCTCTGATAGAATAAATCATACACTATACTACGCCGGCCAGTCCAGTTGGATATTCACATATTGAATAGACCAGACTGAGTACAACGAGCGAAAACTCCTCAAAAGAGCAGCCACCTTTCATACCCGCTCGATGCACTGTATAATTTACCTATAGAGTAAATGACAAGCAAATGGTAACGAGGCTAGCATGCCTATCAAAGGCCTGAGACGAATCGACAGTACAAAAGTTGAAGTCCCGAAAGGGTATAAACCCGGTATGAGGACAAACGGAATCATTTATGTTGATGAGACACTCGAAAAAAGCCTGGAAAGCCATTCCATAGAGCAGGTTGCAAATATTGCGACCCTGCCGGGCATTGTCGGTTCATCTCTTGCAATGCCTGATATCCATACGGGATACGGATTCACTATCGGCGGCGTGGCTGCCTTTGACCTCAGGGAGGGCATTCTATCCCCCGGAGGTGTCGGCTATGACATAAACTGCGGTGTCAGGCTTTTAAGGAGCGACCTTCATAAAGAGGATATTACCCCCAAACTGAAGGACATTGTACATGCCTTTTACCGGGACATTCCCACAGGTGTCGGATCAAAGGGGAAGCTGCGTCTGAATTCGAAGGATCACAAAAAAGTACTATTGAAAGGGGCTCGATGGGTTGTTGAACAGGGTTTCGGTGACGACAGTGACCTCGAACACACAGAATCCCAGGGATGTATGGAGGGCGCAGATCCCGGCTTGATCAGCAGCAAGGCCTACGAACGGGGGAGTACACAGCTCGGCACCCTGGGTTCCGGAAATCATTTTGCAGAAATCCAGTACGTCGATGAAATTTATGACGAAAGCGCTGCAACCGTCATGGGATTATTCGAGGGCCAGGTAACCGTGATGATTCACACCGGCTCCCGGGGGTTCGGCCATCAGGTATGCACCGACTTCCTCGAAGTGATGCAGAGAGCGGCCCGGAAATACGGTATTGACCTCCCGGACAGGGAACTTGCCTGTGCACCTTTTGAGAGTCCTGAGGCACGAGATTATCTTTCCGCCATGAAATCAGCTGCCAACTATGCATGGGCAAACAGGCAATTTATCATGCACTGGGTAAGAGAGTCTTTCATCCATGTCTTGAATACTGGACCGAAGACACTGGGCATGAACCTTGTGTACGATGTTGCGCATAATATTGCAAAAGTGGAAGAGCATGTTGTCAATGGAAGGAAAAGAAGACTGATTGTCCATCGGAAAGGTGCTACCAGGGCTTTCTCCCCCGCCCATTCGGAACTTCCAGAAATTTATAAACAGATCGGACAACCTGTTATAATACCGGGTGATATGGGAAGGGCATCCTTTGTTCTTCTCGGTACTGATACAGGAATGAGGGAGTCCTTTGGTTCCACATGCCATGGAGCAGGCAGGGCTATGTCAAGGCATCAAGCCCTCAAAAAAGCTAAGGGTCGTGCTATATGGAGAGAGATGGAAGATAAAGGCATTGTCGTAATGGCAACAGGAAAGAGAACTCTGTCAGAAGAAATGCCTGAAGCCTACAAGGATGTCTCCAATGTTGTTGATGTGGTCCATCGTGCGGGACTCTCAAAAAAAGTGGCCCGGCTCAGACCAATGGGCGTAATAAAAGGATAGTCATTCATGAACCCGGGGGACAAAAATTTCAAGGCCGTATATTATAATAGGTACAGGGTATAATCCCTGTAAGACTTCTCTATTTATTCCTTTTCATGTGCCATTTTGATTTTTCGTCTTTTACATCCGGCTTCATGGCATACACTATCGTATACGCCCGGACACATCTTACTTTATGAAGAACTCAATGCTCAGGATAGGCAGAATTCCTTATGCCAATTTATTTCCCGTTTACTACTATCTCGACGATAAACGCAATTGTCCTGAATACAGGTTCATCAAGGGGGTTCCTTCAAAACTCAATAGTATGCTGCGTTCAGGAGAACTGGACATCAGTCCCTCCTCCTCAATAGAATATCTCAGAAACCAGGACAAGTACCGAATCCTTCCTGCGCTTTCAGTGAGTTCAACCGGTCCGATACGCAGCATCCTGCTCTTTTCATCCCTTCCGATAGAGAAACTGGGAGGGGAAACAATAGCCCTCTCATCAGAGTCCGAGACTTCAGTCGCGCTGTTACAGGTCATTCTCACCAATTTTTTTTCATTAAAGTGCAGGTTCGAATATACGAACTTGAGCAGCGTAAGAAACATCCTCACACAGGTATCGGCGGTCCTTCATATTGGAGACACGGCAATGTCGGAGGCACAGAAACTGCTATCGGCCACCCCTCACTCATCACCTCTGTACACGTATGACCTTGGTGAGTTATGGGACAGACATACAGGGCTCCCTTTTATATACGCCCTCTGGCTGGTAAGGAAAGAGTCTATTTCAGATAAAAGCAGACTCATCAGACAGCTTTCTTCTGATTTACTTGATGCCAGGGAATATACCCGCCTGAAATACCCCTTCATAGCGGGAATGGCCCCGCAGAAAAAATGGATCAGTGAACAGGACCTCGTTCAGTACTGGAAAATCATCTCCTACGACTTGACGAAGAAACATATGGCAGGATTGAAGCTCTTCGAGGATTATGTAAAAAAGATGGGGCACTGAAAAGAATAAACCCACCTGTTCGCTCAAGGGACTTCTGCAAAAAAAGAGAACTTTCCGACGGAATTAAAATTCATAGGTAAGGCTGATCACCCCGGCTGTCACTTCCAGCTCACTGTCTGCCTGATCAATTACATCATCCACTTGATCTATGTCCAGGTCAAACTTTATATATGTGCCCCCTGCAGTGATGTATAAATTTTCAATAACCTCACGGGAAATACCGATCGTCAGGTCAATGCGCTCGCCATCCACATCATAATCAACATCTCTGCGTTCGCTGTTCTCGCCTGTACCCTCAAGATAATAGGCATATTCCGCACTCCCTTCAATGGCCCATTTACCGAACTGATATCCCAGGTTCAGTCCCACGCCGCCACGCCACAGACTGAAGTCCTCAGTAACTTCATTCGAGTCCGTTGTGCCTATCAGCTCGAAATTATCCCGTTCAAAATGTATCCCGTCCCAGCCGCCCAGCGCATAGAGCTTATAGGAGAATTCCTGAGTTCTGTTCCGGTAGCCGAATCGAAGATCATAGTTCTGGCCGAATATCCTCAAATCGTTATTTTGAACTTCAATGCCGTTCTCATCCCACGTCTCATCATCTTCAGTTCCCCACACCCACTCAGCAGCGGAGCCGAAAAAGAGATCCTCTTTTTCCGTGAAATAATATTCTACGGAAAGCCTGAAGAGGACAGTACGAAGATCAGCATCTGAATCAATGTCCGAACCGGCCGTTGATGAAGTTTCCGTATAATCCAGGACACCGTAACCGATGCGTTCTCCGAACTCCAGAGTGCCTGCCTCAGCATAATGCACGCACAATATAACTGCTGCTAACAGAAGAAATACTCTCACATGTTTCAATTGATTCTCCCTCCCTTTTCTTGAATGATTATTTGTCGGCCAGAAATAAACATAACTTTACCTTTCTGCATATAGACTTCAACGTCCGAATGTCCCATACTGCCGTTTTTTGAACGTTCTCCTCACAAATGATTTGCCACAGACCGTGCAACGGCCTCGTGCATAATTTCGCCCTTATAAGTATTTAAAGCGCTTCGCAATTCTGTGTCATCTGATACAGCTCTTTCAACACCCATATGTGCAAGCCTTTTTATATAGGTAATCGTCCTGTTTGTAAGTGCCATCGTGGAAGTCCTGGGATAGGCTCCAGGCATGTTCGCCACTGTATAATGGATGACCCCGTCTATGGTATATACTGGATTATCGTGGGTTGTCGGTTTCGTCGTCTCTATGCACCCTCCCTGATCAACAGATACATCTACAATCACCGCCCCCCGCTTCATCCCTGAGACAAGTTTTTTTGAAACCAGTTTCGGCGCTTTTGCTCCGGGGATCAGGACAGCACCTATCACCATATCCGCCTTCTTCGTTTCCCTCTCAATATTCTCCTTTGTTGAAGCGAAGGTTTTCACCCTGCCCCTGTACATTTTTTCAAGGGCCTTCATCCGTTTTTCACCCCTGTTAATGACAGTGACATGTGCACCCATTCCGCAGGCAACCTCTATTGCACTCATGCCTACTGTGCCTGCCCCCAGGACAAGTACATGTGCAGGATCAACCCCACCGGCACCGGGCAGGAGCTTGCCCCTCCCTCCGTATTTTTTTTGCAGATAGTAGGCGCCCATCAGGGGAGCCATCTTGCCCGCAACCTCGCTCATAGGCTTCAGGAGAGGAAGGATACCATTCACTTCAAGCGTCTCGTACGCGAAGGCAGTGATATTTTTATCACGAAGCATGGTGACCAGCTCCGGATCAGAGGCCAGGTGAAGAAAAGTAAAAAGAGACTGTCCATCACGGTACATTCCATATTCCTTTGGCAGCGGCTCTTTTACCTTTATAATGAGTTCAGCCTTTTGATACAGTCTTCCCGCACCGCATACTTCTGCCCCTCCCTTGCTGTAATCCTCATCGGAGAAACCGCTTCCTTCACCTGCGGCACATTCAACGAGTATCCGGTGACCCCCTTTGACAAGATCTTTAACACCGGAAGGTGTCATACCGACCCTGTACTCATGCTCCTTTACCTCTTTCGGAACACCGATTATCATGAAGGATATATTACAGGAAATAGGACCATTATTTCTGCCGCCGGGCTTAAGCATACTTATCGTATCCATGAGAGGAACACATGTGGACAGAAATTTTATTTAAAGTAAGTGTCTAAGGGGAAATATGACGCAAGCCAGTTAAAAGTCGGGAAAGATCTTTAATTCGAGAGGCCGACCGTTCTCAAGGTTCTGTGTGGCTGTGAGTATGCCTCCCTCGATATACTCTATCCTGAAATTTCCAAAACCTCTCCTCGCCACTCCCATGGCATCCGATGGACAGCCGGCCTCACAACCGACGACCCCCCGTATCATGAGGGGTATTAACTCATCCAGTTTATAAGGGGAAAGATCTGTACCATTCTCCCTGCCAAAGTCCAGGATACCGCTCATTGCCTGATCTACATCAAATCTGTGGGGGTTTTCGACTTCAATTGCATGAGATTTCCCGTTTATGCTTACGTCAATATCCATATTGGTTTCTCCTTATTGATAGATTGAAATTACAAATACTTAAGCTCAGAGCCCCATATCATGGCATTGAACAGATCACAGCGCGCACAACACATATACGTTGAACTTTGGACTCTATGATTCTTTGCTTCATTGCAACCGGGGTATTGGAACTTGTAATTACTTCTTTTAATTTAACAGAGACACTGCCTGATTCTCAACAATCATAGAGAAAAATTCTCAGAACCCGCTAATATATCCCCTCTTTTCCAGTAAATATTTCTGCAGTTCCCTCAGTGCCTCAGCCCTGTGACTCATGGCATTTTTTTCTTTATCGTTCATTTCGGCAAAGGTCCTCTTATGACCCTTCGGATAAAAAACAGGATCATATCCGAAACCGTTGTACCCCCTTCGTTCGGTCCCGATGGTCCCTTCAACATAGCCCATAAATGTTTTTGTTTCCTCTGCCGATGCCAGGGCAATACAGCAAACAAACCGCCCATCTCTCTTCTCAGCAGGTACATCCTTCAATTCCTGCATAAGTTTTTCGACGTTTGCACTGTCATCGGCATTCTCGCCCGCATACCGGGCAGAGAAAACGCCGGGAGCGCCGTCCAGGGCGTCCACTTCCAGCCCCGAATCATCGGCGACGGCAGTCATGCCCGTACTATTCGATATTGCAACAGCCTTTTTCAGGGCATTTGCCTCAAAGGTATCTCCGTCTTCCACAACATCCTCAAAAACAGGGAAATCATCAAGGGTGAATATCCTGGATGCCGTTCCCATGAGGTCGAATATTTTTTTTATCTCTTCAATCTTCTTCCTGTTTTTTGTAGCGAGTACTATATCCATAATTTCTTTCTATCCGCAGGGGGTATGGCAATACGCCCCTGCTTTATATCTTCATTTTAGCTGCAAGCTTTATCGCCTCAATCATGCTTGATGGGCTGGCCATGTTTTTCCATGCTATATCAAATCCGGTTCCATGGTCAGGGGATGTCCTGATGATCGGAAGTCCTACTGTAACATTTACCCCTGTGTCAAAGGCAAGCATCTTGAAAGGGATCAGGCCCTGGTCATGATACATGCAGACAACCATATCAAATTCCCTGTTATACGCCTTGTGAAATACAACATCGGGAGGATAGGGTCCGGAAACGCGGATCCCGTCTTTCTGTGCCTTTTTCACCGCAGGGATTATTGCCTCACGCTCCTCATTCCCCATGATACCCGACTCCCCTGCATGAGGATTCAGCCCTGAAACAGCTATATGGGGGGTTTTTATTCCAAGCATTTCAGCTCCTGTTTGTGCAAGCTTTATTGTCCTGAAAACGATCCCTTCATTTATTCTCGACGGTACGTCCTTCAAGGAGATGTGAATTGTACAGAGAATCAGCTTTAATTTTTTACTCACAAACATCATGGCAAAATTATCGGCGGCCGTAAGCTCTGCCAACATTTCAGTATGCCCCGGCCAGGCATATCCCGCCATATTGAGCGACTCTTTTGATAAGGGCGCGGTGACAATGGCCTGTACTTCCCTCTGCAAAGCAAGTTTGACGGCCTTATCAATATATTGAAAACAGGCCTTCCCGGCGCTTTTTGTCGAAATCCCCCTCCTGGAAGCAAGACGGCATTTCATATGAAGCACCTCAAGAACTCCGTCCCCCGGCTCCGATTCACCTACATGGGAAATTACCCTCACTTTGAGTGGAGAAGCCGAAAGAATGACTGCATCCCTCATAATGCCAGCATCGCCGACAACAATCGGATGAAAGGTCCCCCTGACATCAGTACTGGATAGTGCCTTCACAATTACTTCAGGCCCGATCCCGCCGGGATCTCCCATTGTTATTGCCAGAGTTTTCGAGATCCTCATATGCATTCCCTTTTATTCCATCTATTTATTCCGCGGTCGCCTGCTGCTCTGAGACCGGACATTTCGCGGTTTTCTAGAGGGTAGTGCCACTATCGCGTCTATTTCAATCTGGACATCAAGAGGAAGCTTCCCGGCCTGAAAGGCGGTACGCGCCGGGGGATACTGGGGGAAATATTTTTCGTATACTTCATTAAATCTCGGGAAATCGTCCATGTCAGCAAGGTAACAGGTAAGTTTTAATATTCCGTCCATGCTGGCCCCGGCATCCTCAGTGATAATTTTAATATTGTTCAGCACTGCTGCTGTCTCCTCTTCAACAGTGCCCCGAATTAATTCCCCCGTTACGGGGTCCACCGGGATCTGTCCTGAAACATAGAGCAGCCCGTCATGAATTACTGCCTGCGAGTAGGGGCCTTTCGGCTCCGGCGCATTGTTCGTGTAAAATACTTTTTTCCCTGCCATATCTTAAACTCCTTAAATTTTCTACTTATTAGGGTACTACATGGAGAAAAGACTTGACAATGTCAGAGAGAAACTATCCCCAGGAGCAGATTCACATACTGCAAGATAATGAGCACTGCGACACCGTTCCTGGCCCCGGAAGTAGACATCTGTCCATTGTTAAAATTGCAATCCCTGTACATTCATGGTAATTTAGTTTTTGTTCTGGTGCATGCATTTTTATTCACCACTGATAAAATCTTATTATTGAAAGGAGGAGTGCAATGGGAGTAGAAAAAGTTGACGAACAGTACAAGTGCAATATCTGCGGAAATGAGGTAACTGTCACAAAGGTCGGAGGCGGTGAACTGGTCTGCTGCGGACAACCAATGGAAAAGATTTCGAGCTAGGAGGAACACATGTCAAAATCAATAAAAGGGACAAAGACAGAGCAGAATCTCTTAAAAGCTTTTTCCGGTGAATCACAGGCACGAAACCGGTACAGCTATTTTGCAAGTGCTGCAAAAAAGGAGGGATATGAGCAGATTTCAGCCCTCTTTCTCGAGACTGCAGAAAACGAAAAAGAACACGCCAAGGTATTCTTCAAATATCTCGAAGGAGGTGATTTGGAGATCACGGCGGCCTATCCCGCAGGCATCATCGGGAACACCAGGGAAAACCTTGACCATGCTGCTGCCGGTGAGCATCTCGAATGGACAACTCTCTACTCGGACTTTTCAAAAATCGCAATGGATGAAGGCTTTCCTGAAATTTCAGAATCATTCAATCAGATTGCAAAGGTTGAAAAATTTCACGAGTCACGGTACAGAAAGTTATCAGCCAATATTCAGGAAGGAAAGGTGTACGCAAGGGACGCAGGTTCGAAATGGCACTGTAGAAACTGCGGATATGTCCACGAAGGTCCTGAAGCCCCTCCAAAATGCCCTGCCTGCAGCCATCAACAGGCTCATTTTGAATTGTTAGCAGAAAATTACTGATCGTTCTCAGCAGGGGTGAACAGCGCTTCGCCCCTGCATGCTGAATGCGATGAAGAGAATTGTGAAATTCTGATTGAAGGATTCAATAAGAAATATATTTCTTTTCCCCGGAAGGAGAAAAAATCAGGAAAAAGGGCATGATCTCTCATCCTCCTTCTTTAAAAAGCTCATTTAAAACCTCATCGATCTGCTCGGGAGTCATCGTTTCATTGTCAAGAAATATTCTCCCGATAAGCCGGTGAGGTTTGTTGGCAAAATTGTCGTCGATCTGTTCCGACAATGCCTCTTTTACCTGCTCCGGAGTTACATATCCCTTCTCTACCGCAATTTGACCAAAGCGGGGACAATATTTGCCCGAAAGCTCTTTGTCTACTTCATTTGTCATTTCCAGCATCCTCCCCAAAAATGTTATAGAATTCAATTCTTCCGATCCCCCTGGACCGTATATCTGACCCTGTTTACACCTTGAGGATCTTCATACCCTGCAACTTCTTTAACGGTAAAAAAATTCAATATCTTTAGTGGAGGCCGCAGCCGTCAATCGAATGTTAAAGTTTCCTCCATTCGAAGACGATAACATAGATAAATCTCTCTTATCAATCATTTAAGCACGTATGCAGGCATCATTATAATCAGCACTTTGTTTATTACTGTTAAGACACTCCGAGGGAAGGACGGATTTGCTGTCTATGAATAACCACTTCAATTTCACAACCCACTATGCAGGAGTCAATTCGCAATGGATATAGCTACACTGCTGGGGATATTCGGGGGTCTTGCCCTTATTGTAGGTTCTATTGCAATCGGGAGTCCCCTCAGTTCCTTTATCAATCTCCCCGGAATCTTTATTGTATTCGGCGGAACAATCGCTGCTACCCTAATCATGCAGAAACTGCCGATTGTGCTTGGCTCCCTGAAAATAGCAGCGAACGCCTTTTTTGACAGGTCTGAACACCCAAAACAGCTTATAGTGCAAATTATTGATCTTTCTGGCAAGGCCCGGAAGGGCGGTCTTCTCGCCCTGGAGAACGTGAAAATAAAAAACGCTTTTCTTGCCCGCGGAGTTATGATGGTCGTTGACGGGATAGATCCTGCTGAAATTACCAACACCCTTAAGATTGAGATCGATTCACTTCTGCAAAGGCACGAGACAGGCCATAGGGTATTCAAGTTCATGGGGGCAACATCACCTGCCATGGGAATGATCGGGACGCTCATTGGACTTGTCCAGATGCTGAGATCACTCAATGATCCCGCATCAATCGGCCCGGCCATGGCCGTCGCACTGCTCACAACATTTTATGGGGCTGTCCTGGCATTCCTGATATTTAATCCCATAGCAGAAAAACTCGAAGACAGGACGCGGGACGAGGAAATCCTGCTTCATATTATCGTCAGCGGCATCGATGGGATCACACGGGGCACGAACCAGTCCATACTGGAAGACAAGCTGATATCATTCCTTTCACCAAAATCGAGAAACAAGAAATAAGATGGCCAGAAAGACCAAGACGGGAAACACAGGAGCACCGGCCTGGATGGCAACCTTTGCTGACATGACGAGCCTGTTACTGACTTTTTTTGTGCTTCTCCTTTCCTTCGCGACAATGGATATTATGAAGTTCAAGGATGCCATGGGATCCATCAATGAAGCCCTCGGTTCCTCACAAACCAGGACGGTGGTCTTTGGAGAGGGTTCAGGGTCGTCCCTTATTGAAATACCAATGTCAGAATCTGAATCAAAAAAGATACATTATGCAATAAAAGAGGATTTGGAAAAACTGATCGAGAAAAAGGGGCTGCAGGAGGATATAAATGTAGTACATACGAAGCGGGGACTAATTCTGAGAGTCCGCGGAAAAATGTTTTTCAATTCCGGCGGGGCAGACCTGAAATATGCATCTATCCCTGTCCTCGAAAAAATAGCAGAGATCTTAAAAAATTTTCCGAACAGGGTTTCCATTGAAGGGCATACCGATACTATCCCGATCAGGGGTGGTACATTCACCTCGAACTGGGAGCTCTCTACTGCCCGCGCATATTCGGCCCTCAAATATTTTCAGGGAATCAAGGGGATTGACGTGACAAACATTTATATCGGGGGGTTCGGCGATACCCATCCAATCTCACCAAACGATACCCCCGAAGGGAGGGCTCAAAACAGGAGGGTAGAGTTTGTCTTTCACGAGTAATACATCAGTCAAGGCCGACTAAATTATACTCAGTGCTTCCGAGCCCTATTTTCCGGGCATAGTTAAATTCATGTACATGGGACTCTATCCTTCCCCCCCGGGAAAAAATATCCTCCGCCGGTGTCAGTAGATTATAACAGGCCTTATCCACAGCAAGAATATCCTTCGATGCAAGCACACCCGCATCATCGACTATCCGTCTGTCATCGCCTGCAATGCAGTCACATTCCTCGGTTACATCAAAAACAAAGTTAATAAACATTTTTCGCTTAATCAGGGAAAGGATACCGCAGGCATATTCGGCCATTCTCTCGGCAAAAATAAGTGCATCCTCCTGCCAGTTAATTCGGACAGCATCGAACTTGCATGCGGCAATACATTCACAGCAGCCTATACACAGGTTCGAATCAATACATGCCTTCCCGCTGACTTCCGAGATGACCGAAACGGGACATGTTTCCATACAGGTTCCGCAGAGAGTACAGACATCAGTATTGATAACCGGCTTCAGTGAAGAATGCTGTATCTGTTTGCCCGCCCGGGACGCCATACCCATGGCAACATTCTTGACGGATCCGGCAAAGCCTGACATGATATGACCTGTTATATGGGAGAGAACGATCAGATCTTCGAGAACATTGACGAGTGATGGGACTTTAATTTCTTTTACATTATGAAAGTCCATTTTAATTGTCCGTGAATCGGTACCGAACACACTGTCGGCGATTATGTAGGGACAGCCCAGATTGTCCGGGGTAAACCCCTTCCCGTAAGCGAGGTTCAGGTGGTCGACCGAATTCTGTCTCCGCCCTTTATATATGACATTCGTGTCGAAGACAAATGGTTTCGCTCCCTGCTCCTTCAGCATCTCAACCAGCACCCTCACCACATCAGGTTTTATATATCCTGTGCTTCCCTCGTCCCCTACTGTCATTTTGATACCTACAAATGTACCCCTGCCGAATGCTGAGAGAAGGGGGGTGACGTGCTGTAGTAATGCTTTAAAACAGTCTGCGTGGCCCTGCCCTTCTCTTAACGTACTGCAATACACATCAGGCTTCATTCAATCACTCCTCTCTTAGTGCAGTCACTCTGTATTTTTTCACAAATCGAACAGGGTTATAGGACAGCTTTGAATCCCTCAGACCGGGGATCCCGAGGTCCTGCTCACGATTGACAAACGTACAGTCAGGGGCCTCGTGAATCAGGAACTCCTGATTTATCACCTGGTAAAGCCCTGTCATGTGGGCATGTGCCTTTTCGATATGGATTACGAGGGTGTCGTCAAGCATTTTCTCCCCCAGGGTCAGCGCCGCAATTTTACCGTCCACCCTTATGATCCCTCCCCTTAACCCCAGAGAATCATAATTATTCAGCATCTCCAGGATAGCACACCGTTCCTTGTTCAGGCCGTAGTACTTCTCACACTCCCTTACTTCGCACCAGTAATCTTCGAACTCAAGGCACTCTCCGATCATCTTCGATGTCAGGGTTTCATATTTATACGCATAGGTATTCCTGAACTTGTTTGCCTTGTTTTTCTTTTTGTGGAACTTCCTGCCGCTGAGTTCTGAAAGTTCCCTGACATTGTAGAGGTAATCAAAGTGATCCCGTTCTTCTTCCACCTCAAATTTCTCCCTGTTCCGCAGACAGGAGTTTACAAAACTCTCGGGGACTCTCTCGATATAAGCGCTGGCCTTCTGATGATGAAGATAGTGAAGGGCATCGTCGAGAGCTGTTCCTATTTCAGTGTTCCCCAGCGGAGCAAAAAGGGAGACAGGCTCGGTGTCTTTGAGGATTATTACGTTGCCTTTCAGAACAGACAGTTGAAAAGCGTAGGTGTCTCTGTATGCAAAGAGGTTGGTGAATGTATACTCCGAAGCTTCAAGGGGGTAGTTCGTGAAAAAAGTGTTCATCTCGTCCCTGTGAACCAGATCAATTCCAGCAAACTGAGGGAAGTCAGGAATTTTCATGCTTCTAAATTATATCTCAAACAGTTCTCCCCCGTGTTATTTTTATGGCGCGATCGACCTCAATGCATCGGAGGGACAGGGTATCAATGTGAAATGTAAAAAAACAGGAATATCAGGACTGTATTAAGGAAAAAAGAAAGTGTCATACCGGTTTTCATTTCGACTTGTCATCTGATCGATGTACAGATTTCCGTTGAAATCAATAAATGCTGCACCGGCACATACCGGATTCCCGGTCCACCAGGAAGGGCAAACCCCTTATAATATTTATGGGGAATTCTCAATCAGTGTTTCATTTTTCGGGGCATGTTCTTAAGAGTGCAGCTGAATGACACCTTCACAGGCTCATCATTCACATTGTCCCACATCAGGCAGTAGAACTCCTGATCTTCCGTAAAGAAGTCGTGCCCTGCAGGGTCTATCATGCCCTTGCCCATCATCACTCCTTTTTTCTGAACCGGATATTTGACTTCATCCTCAGCATGGTAGTGGATGTTAAAATTGACAAAGTCGGAGGAATCAAAATCATAATCAAAGACCATCCCGGGCTTCAACTCGATACACTCTTCATATGATCTGCCGGGTTTTATGATAAATCTGTCATGAACAACTTCCCCACCGGCTTCTTTTTTCAGCACATTTGATGTTTTGTCCGCAGAAGTGGAACAACCGCTGATAGCGACAATGACTAACAAATAAAGAAACATAATTTTCAAAGGTTTCATGTGCCCTCCTTCAAATAATTTTTCTTATATAATAACAATTATAAGCCAATTCATGTCATTAATGCCAAATGAAAATAAACAGTTCCTATCTTGGGACAAAAAGTCCTGGGGTGGTATTAAAGTAAGTACTCTTTTTTATGGTTGCAGCAATTAATTCAGATAATTTCAGTTGTGATCGTACATATACTACCCTGCAAGGATATAACTCTTTGCACGCCTGTGATTTTATGCAGTTGTACCCCTCCCCTTTTCCAGCTCTGCAATAAAATCTTTTGCATCCTTGAACCCTACGGAACGATGAATTTCATCACCCTGGGCGTTCAGAATAATATGTGTCGGCGTAGCAGTTATACCGAAACGGTGAAACTGTTCCGCGTCCCTTCCTGACTCGTACTGAAGGGGAACATAGTTCTGATTAATATAGCTTTGAACATCAGCATTAAGAAACGTACCTGTTTCCATTCTTTTGCAGGGGCCTCACAATGGGCTGAAAAAGTCAATTATCAGGAACTTCTCCTGCTCTTTTGCGGCAGCAAGAGCCTTGCTGAGTTGATTCATCCATTGAATATTTTCTGTCAAAGGGTGTCCTCCTTTCCGGCGCGGCATTCTTCCGTCCTACATCAATTTTAACCTAATTGATCAGTAAGTCAAGCAGAGGAGATTCTTACAGTGCATTTATTCATATTGACATATGATAGAAAAGATGATAAATTTTTGTAGAAATTCGGCCTCATCAGTGATTCAATACCAACAGCGCAGACAGGGCTGCACATTTCAGAATAACGATACTATCTAGACACATACAAGCGGTTATAGAAAAATTCTTATGCCAGATCTTTTAGTTAAATTATACGATCTTCCCGACATTGTCCCCCACATTCAGAAACTTCAAGAAGAAGGTGTTCATGTTCGGACGTCAATGGCATATGAAAAGCATCAGGTTGTTCAATGGGTACTGGCAAACTTCGGACAGGGATGGGCGAGTGAATGCGATGTTTCATTCAGTAACAGTCCTATCACATGTTTCATCGCTACCGAAAACGCACGCATAGTTGGCTTTGCCTGCTATGACTCCACAGCAAAAAACTTCTTCGGCCCCATTGGTGTTGCAGAGAACTGCCGCAACAGAAATATCGGGGAAACCCTTCTCCTTTCCTGCCTGAAGGCATCGGCTTCAGCCGGTTACAGGTACTCAATCATCGGGGGCGTTGAGTCTGTTGAATTCTACAAAAAGACTGCGGGAGCTATTGAAATTCCCGGGTCTTCACCCGGAATATATGGAGAAAGGCTTGAATAAATCAGGAAGCCTGTGCAAAAGACATTTCCAAATTTGGGCACGTCAGAATATTAAAAAGACCTGAGCACCTATCAGGAGACATCGAGAGCTGAAATATTGAGTCATCGTGACATTCCTGATTTTCCTCCTTTATGGGGGGCAGGAAAATCAATTCCTAATCTTTCGTTATTTATGTATATTAGACTATGCCGGTGATAACTTATTTTGGTACGTCCGATAGAGGTCTAAAAAGGTCAAACAATGAAGACTCCTTTGTTGTGAAACCGGACCTTGGATTCGCAGTAGTAGCCGACGGAATGGGAGGGCCTGCTTTCGGTGAAGTCGCCAGTGATATCTTCACCAGAACAGCAGCGGATATTTTTTCCGGCACAGACGGGATGGATGAGGGGAATATCTCTGAAATTGTACAGAACATATTTCAACTGTCCAATGAAATAATATTCAGGACTGCCGAAAAGAACCCACGACAGCATGGAATGGGGTGCACTGCAGAACTGCTGGCCTTTTATAATCAGAGCTACATAGTTGGCCATGTGGGGGACAGCCGCACCTATCTTTTCAGGGATGGGAAACTGAAACAGATTACACAGGACCATTCAGTTGTGCAGGATCAGCTGGACAAGGGGATGATTACTCAGGTGGAAGCCAGGAATCATGCCCTCAAACATGTCATACTGCGGGCTGTGGGCGTAAAGGAATCCCTGGTGGTTGATCTTATACAAGGGAAAACAATCGCAGGAGATCTTTTTCTCCTCTGCTCTGACGGCCTGACAGATATGGTGGATAACACGGCTATCCGGGACGTACTGCTTCTCTCCCTTGGTATTTCGGAAAAGGGAGAAAAGTTGATTGAGCTTGCCAAATCAGCAGGGGGCAACGACAACGTTACCGTAGCTCTGTGCGAAGTCATGACAGCCTGATGTCCTTCAAGCTCAATTGTGTGTGGATCGTTGAAAGAGGCCGTCCAGAAGAGCCTCGGGCATGTCGGAGAAGATCTGTCACTTAAAATATTTGCAGATATAGTGATTTCATGATATATTTTATCAAAGAGAGAATATGAAAAAATTTCTTATCATAGCAGCCGGTGCTGTCGTTGTCGTCCTTATCGCTTTCACTCTGTTCATCAAATTCTACATTACTCCTGAAAGAGTCAAGTCATTTGTTGTTCCCACTGCTGAAAAGTCCCTCAACAGAAAAGTAGATATGGGAGACATAAGCATAGGCCTCCTGAAAGGCATCAGCCTGAGCGACTTTGCCATCAAGGAATCTGACGGGGAGAGTGATTTTGTCAAATTCAAGGAGTTTGTTCTCAAGATTAAACTGCTGCCTCTCCTGTCGAAACAGGTCATCATTGATGAGTTAAAGCTGGTATCACCTGAGATTAAAATACATCGGGGGAAGAACGGGAAATTCAATTTTGAAGACATCGGGCAAAAGAAAGAAGATGCTGTCGAGAAAGCAAAGGAAGATGATGCGCCCGAAGAGGCCGGAGGTCTTCCAATATCTCTCCTTGTGAACAAGGTATCGGTAAAAGATGCAAAATTTTCGCTTTCCGATTTATTAAATGAGCTGCCTGATCTGAAGAGTTCAGCCGACATCGACATCAGCATCAAAAGCCTCGATGGCTCAAACCTGTCCACCGAAGGGAGCATTGATATCAAAGTGGACAGCCTTCTTATGAAAAACCCTTCAGCAAAGTCCATAAAGGACCTTTCTGCAGGGATTAAATACGGACTGAACATAAATCTCGAATCTCTCGATATCCTTATCGACCGGGCAGACCTCGATGTGCAGGGGATAAAGGCATCAATTAAGGGGGATATACG
Organism: Thermodesulfovibrionia bacterium; assembly: GCA_945786855.1. Lineage (GTDB taxonomy): Bacteria > Nitrospirota > Thermodesulfovibrionia > UBA6902 > UBA6902 > CALZGI01. The sequence continues at coordinate 22,341 of CALZGI010000056.1, forward strand.
GAATACCAAAACATCACCCGATATCAATCTTGCCGTCACAGTACCAAAGGTAAAAAATGATGAACTCCTCAAACTTGCTTCTCTTTTCACAGACCTCAGGGGACTGGCACTCTCCGGTGACCTTGCAGCTGATGTGAAGCTAACAGGTGCGGTTAAAAAACTGGAGACCATGAAGGCCAGGGGGAGTATCTTGCTTGAAAAAGTGGGCATCAAATATGAGGAGATTGATGCAATGCTGGACGGGAACATCACCTTCGATGAAAAACTGCTGAATATTGACATGAAAAGCACCATCGATAAAAACACCGCGGAAATAAAAGGTTCCGTCAGGAATTACATGAAGAACCAGGATATTGAACTCAACATTTACGCGAAAGAACTGGCCCTCGATCAACTGATCCCTGCAGGAAAGTCTGAAAAAAAAACTACCGCCGGCAAGAAACCAGGGAAAGCAGGGGGAAAACCTTCCAAAGAAGCTGAACCCCTTGATCTGAAGCTTGCAGCAAAAGGAGAAATCAGAGTCGATTCCGCCCTGTACAAAAACATGGCCATGAATGATTTCCTCATGCAGTTTCAGTTTAAAAATAACAGGCTGAACATTTCGAAGATGTCGGCCAAGACAGGGAAAGGCACGCTGAACCTAAACAGCATCGTTGATCTCTCGAAGAGGGGCTACACGTACAAGCTCAAAAGCACCATCGACTCAGTTCATGCAGAAGAATTTATCAATGCCCTCGTGCCGAAAGCAAAAGACACAATTTTCGGGACATTCTCCCTGGACCTTGATGCAAATGGAGCAGGCACACTCATGGACAACATCAAAAAAAATCTGATTGCAAACGGAAATTTCAATATCAAGGACGGCAAGATCGAGAACGCAGAGATTACCAGAAAGCTTTCAAAATTTCTCAGCGTCAAAGAACTGGAGACTATTAACCTGAAAAAAGCAGAAGGCACAGTGAAGGTAAATAATGGTGTAGCGCGTCTTGACAGCATATTCGAATCTGATGATTTGTCAATGGACCCCAGCGGGAACATAGGCCTCGATGAAACACTTGACCTTGCCTTTGACCTGAGACTCTCTCCCCGACTTACGGGCAAGGCAATGAGTTCAAGCATTTCCAAATACATAAAAAGTGATGAGGGATGGGGGATGATACCATTAATGGTCACCGGGACTTTCGGGGACCCGGGTTATATGGTAGATATCGAAAAAGCGGGCAAGCGGATTATAAAAAAAGAAGCGGGTAAACTTCTGGACAAACTTCTGAAAAAAGACGAGGGGGAGAAAGCGACAACAAAGACGAAGAAAGAAGGGGAAGAGAAGAAAGAGATAAAACAGGTTGAGGACCTGTTGAAGGGGATATTCAAGTAATCTGCTTGCTCCTGTTCAATGAATCCAGTGAACTATTAAAATCATTGAAAATACTTTATTGCTTACTACAGCTTAAGTCCATCGATAAAAGCGTCTATTTTCGAAATATATGTGTCCCGTGAAACAATAAAAGAATCATTATGCCCTCCCTGTAAATTAACAAACTCTTTCGGTTCCGGAGCATTGTCATACAGTTTCCTGCCTAACCGCAGGGGAACAATCTCATCGCTCAGACTGTGGAAATGCAGTTTCGGAATAGTTATTTGTTTTATTTTTTTCGATGAATCAAAGGACGTTTTGTATACAAAGGACGGGATAAAGGGGAAATAGTTTTTCGCCATATCCCGGACAGAACTGAAACTCCCTTCGATAATGAGCCCTCCCAATTCCCTCCTGCCGGCGAGGTCAACAATGACAGCACCGCCGAGAGACTCCCCGTAGCCGACAACCTCTCCGGGAGATGCTTTTCTTTCTTCCATCAGATACGCATAAAAAGCCTCTGCATCGAGGGAGAGTCCTTTTTCTGAAGGACTCCCTTTACTCATTCCGTATCCCCGGTAATCAAAGATAAGAATATTCACATTAAGGGCGTGTAACATCCTTATCTTTTCCAGACGGTGACTGATGTTCCCGCCGTTTCCATGGCTTATAAGAAGAGTGGCGCGAGACTTGTCAGAAGGAATGTACCAGCCCGATATCTGCACCCCGTCTTTTGTTGTAATGAAAATTTCGTCATAGGCCAGCCCCAGATCTTCCGGGGTCATTGCTATTTCCCGCATGGGAAAATAAAGGCTTTTCCGTTCGATAAATCTGATAAAGAAAAAAAAGAGGACAAGAAGAGCAACAATTGCAATAACAGCTTTCATCAGTTCATCATACAGGGTCAAACCTTTATTAATCAATTATCAAGATTAATGCTATTCAGACACACTGTTATAAATAAAAAATAAAGGTTTGACCCTGTATATATACTATCCGCTTCCAGGTTCCAATGGTAACGTATAGACATTCATCACCCAGCCATATTCGCCGTTCGGTAGTTGTACATACAGCCATTCAGTGTCGCTACCATGTATTTCCAGTATGTAGCCTTCATGGACCTGATATATTACGGGGTAGTTTAAATCCGGTCCGGTCCGGACATTCAGAACAGATGAAGTGACAGATACTTTCCCGCTGGAAATCCCGGACGGCTGAACGACAGCAGGGGGCTCTTTTTCAACGACAATTTCTGGAGGGGACTCCACAACAGCATACCCGGATGGAGCTCTCCTGTATAAAACCCCACCATAGGCATAATAGGCTTCATTCCCTAACCATACCCTCTGGTAGCCGATAGGAAGACTGACAACAACAGTCCCTATGGGCGGGCCTATAACAGTAAAGCCGGACCGGTAGGGTCTGTAGAAAGTCCCGCGGTAATAGTAATATGGTTTACTTCTGTGCCAGACTCGTCGATATCCGAACGGGAGTCTGGGCACTACATGACCATAACGGACAAAACGCGGGGAAATAACACGTCTTTTAATAGGGTCACGGGAAAGATGTGATTTGCCGCTTCCCGTACCTCGCTGCCAGGTAACGCGAGGGGTTTTACCGCTCCCCTTGCCCCGTTGCCAGGTATGACGAGGTGCGGTATCTCTCCCTTTGCCCTGTTGACGGGTAACATGAGAGGCCTTTCCGTTCCCTTTGCTCCGTTTACTGCTGACACGGGAAGCTTTTCCGTTTCCCTTGCCCCGTTTACTGCTGACACGAGAGGCCTTTCCGTTTCCCTTGCCCCGTTTACTGCTGACACGAGAGGCCTTTCCGTTTCCCTTGCCCCGTTTACTGCTGACACGAGAGGCCTTTCCGTTTCCTTTGCTCCGTTTACTGCTGACACGAGAGGCCTTATCGCTTCCCTTGCCCCGTTTACTGTTAACACGAGAGGCCTTATTGCTTTCCTTTTCCTGTTGACGGCTAATACGAGGTTCATCTCCATCTCTTCTTCCCTGCTGCTTTGTATAGGCATAATCTGCCATAACAGTAAATGTCACTGCAAATATACCGAGAAAGATCATGGTTATAAAGCGCCGTGATGCTCTTGCCTGTATAAACATAGCGTCTTCTCCTTTAAATAATGAAATTATATCAACCTTTATTAAACTCCACTTATAATCTATGCGAAGTGTATGAAGAGAATATGAATAAGGAATGATAATCTTAAGGTAACTTTTGTTTATTATTAGGGGACTTGTATTTTTTTGGGAGCAATTATCATGAGAGAGAATAAGGGGGCTTTCTCTCAGATTATCTCACGGGGGAATCAGAAGGGCAATGGACTTACGTGATATCAGTCAGTCACGTCGTTTCTTTGCGCCGAAAATAGTGACGATATTCTTCCGGTCTGTTGCCGTGAGGACTGAAGAATCAAAACCAGGATCTGGTTTGTACCAGCTTCGATTCGAAAACCACATCTTCAGATCAGCGCTACTGAATTTGCGACCATGCCTGGCATACACAGTATTCCTGAGCATACCGATCCGGGAGGCGGCGAGTAACGCCACTTGTGGCCGCGTTACGGGCTGACCTTCTAGAACAAGCTTTTCGAGACGATCATAGATATATGTCTGGGCAGTGAGGCATGAAATAGAACCACCGAAATCTTCGTGCTTCGGGTGTTCGCGACCCGCTACGAGTTCATCAAGTGATGGCTGATGACCGAAGGACACGTAGTCAGCAATGCTGATTTGACTATCACACCATTGGTAAAATGCTTTTGCTATCGATTGGTTGCTGCCTGAGGCAGCAGCAGACAGAATCGTCCATAATTGTTCATCCTCAGTATCAGTAAATAATGGCGAGAATGTTTTTCTGCCGTCTTCCGAAAGATAAGCAAGGCTCGACATGAGCCCGCGTATGGCTATCCTGCGAGTTTCAGGGTATTCTTTGTATATACGGGGGAGATTATTGAGGAGGGCATGCCACGTTTGTACATCGTGCTGATCCGGTTTCTCTAAAACACATGGACATTTAAATCTCTGAAAAATATCAATGAGAGCATCTTCATAGAGTATGCCAAGCGGTTTCTCACCGGTCCATCCAATTCCCTTAAAATAGCAGCTGTCAACCGGGTTTTGGGTTCCCGCAATAACGGCACTCGGATCCTCGCAATACCATTCCCCTGATGCAGCGTCAGCGGTGACATAGAATAAAGAGACCAGAAATACTGCGAACATTATACGTATCACAAAAAGTCCTCCCCTTTTGTTTCAATAATAATTATGAAGCTGAGTTTCTCCGACAAATGTGTTTATTCTTTCATCCAGCATTATTTTAGTTATTATAATCAATCTTCGCAACATAATCCTCCTTAATATGAAATCTCCATATATTTCGTGTATTTCATTTTCTTATTGTCAAATATTTCCTTGTTTGTTAATATCCTTCAGATTGTCTGTCCCGAAAGACTGTGTCACGCAGCGCTTATTACATTAATAATTGAAATTTATCGTAAACAGCCGCCAAGATGGGCAATCGAAATCCTATAACAAACAAGGAGGATTCTTATGAACTGTTTCAGAATGTTGCTTTCTGCTGTTCTCTTGTCAGGGAGTCTGTTCATAGCGGAATTATTGTACGCCTACGACCAACCATCAGTTAATTTAGGATTTACAAGCTATCTCGATGGTGGACCTCCGGCAGGCCCCGGATTTTATTTCACCCAGTACCTGCAGTACTACACGGCCTCACAGTTCAACGATGAAGAGGGACATGAAATACCCTTCCCCGGACCGAGCGTGGATGTACTGGTGGGCCTGTCCCAGTTCATTTACCAGTCAGACCAGCCCGTACTCCTCGGCGGCAAATGGGGGCTGGACGTGATCATCCCTGTGGTTAATATCGATGCAGACTACGGAGCACCCGGGCCATTTCCTGCTGACAATGGAGGTGGAATCGGCGATGTACTTGTGGGGCCCTTCATCCAGTGGGACCCTGTTATGGGGGCAAAGGGCCCGCTCTTCATGCACCGCATTGAGCTGCAGATGATCCTGCCTTCAGGAAAATATGACAGCGACCGTGAACTGAATCCCGGCAGCAACTTTTTTTCCTTTAATCCCTACTGGTCAGGGACTTTATTTATTACTCCCCGCCTGACCACATCAGTGCGTCTCCACTACCTCTGGAATGCCGAAAACAGCGACCCCAACCGGGCCTTTATCGGAGCAGACGATACACAGGCAGGGCAGGCAGTCCATGGGAACTTTGCCCTTGGATATGAAATGGTTCCCAACAGGTTTCGAGTGGGACTGAACGGGTACTATCTGAAGCAGATATCTGACACCAAAGTTGACGGCGATGATGTGGAAGACCGGAAGGAACAGGTTCTGGGCCTTGGGCCCGGGGCTGTCTACCATCACTCAAAGAACCAGCATGTCTTCATGAACATATTTGCAGAAACCCTGTCCGAAAACCGCACTGAAGGTACACGAATCACGCTTCGGTATGTGCATCACTTCTGATTTTATCGTGTAACAATTCAATGATATCTGAAGAGTGCGAAACACGGCATATGTTTCGCACTCTTTTTTTATTATTCGCCTCGAAATCAAAAAAAAACACCCATCTACGACCTGTCCGGCCCTAAAGGTTCAGTCTCGAAAGCCGATAAAGAATCAGGCGTATCTATTAGGACATTGCTTATATCTTATATATCCCCTTAAACTTTTAAGGGAAGAAAGACTATGAAAAAAGAGCGGGCCGGCAAGACAAATATCCTTCTTGAATCAGGAACCAATGAGCTCGAAATTGTTGAGTTTTCTGTTGGAAGCAACAGTTACGGAATAAATGTCGCAAAAGTAAAAGAGATTATAAGGTATCCCGAATCTGTAGCTGCTGTTCCGGACAGACATCCCTCGCTGGAAGGGATATCAAATATTCGCGGGAAGGTAATCCCAATCATCAATCTACCGAAACATCTTGGTGTTCCCGATGAGATTGACAGGGCTTCATCCTATGTCATAATCAGCGAATTTAACCGGTCTACAGTCGGATTCCGTGTGAATTCCGTTGCCCGCATACACAGGTTGTCATGGAAGCAGATGGAAGCCCCGAGCGGCATGATATCATCCGATTCTGGATGTGTGACAGCCATTGTTAAATTTGAAAAGAGCATGCTCCTGCTTCTTGACTTTGAAAAAATAACAGCAGATATTAATCCTGCCACAGGACTAAATCCTGATACTGAAATCACAGTAGATGCGCCGGATCTGGCGGTTGACAGAGCTTCAAAGCATATCCTGCTCGTTGAGGATTCTGTTCCTATACAGAAGATTATTGCCAATAATCTAAAAAAGGCAGGATACCGGGTGAGCACCGCTTCTGATGGACAGAAAGCCTGGGATAAACTGAACTCAATAATCAACGATGAGACGTTCAGAGCAATCGAAGATCACTACAGCCTGATCATCTCCGACATTGAGATGCCCCAAATGGACGGACTTCATCTTATTAAAAATATAAAAGGCACTGAGCAGCTGAAGAGCATTCCATGCATCGTGTTTTCATCTCTCATTGGGAGCGAAATGGCAGAAAAATGCAGAGCAGTCGGAGCAGACTCTCAAATTACTAAACCTGAAATGGCCCGACTTGTTGAAATCGTAGACAATTTCACCCTGCAAAATACAGGCTGAATAAGTCGTCCAGATTCACCCTTTCTGAAGTTTCATCTGTTCACTAACCCCTGTCATCGCGCAGGACTTTTCCGTTCGATAAAGCTGATAAAGCAAGAATGAGGACAGGAATTATTTAAACCAACGAAATACATCTTATGGGTATGAAAACCGCTGGGGAAATTTCGTACCCATTCCAAATCGGCTAATCAGTTTTCATCAAGGGATTACCTTATTCAGCGGATATTCAATAATGCCCTCAGCCCCAACTGATTTAAGCTTCGGGATTATATCCCTCACTGTCTTTTCATCGATGACAACTTCGAGGGCAAACCATCCTGTATCAGACAGCTGCGAAATCGTTGGAGAATGGAGGGAAGAAAGCAGACTCATTACTCTTCTGAGCGTTTTTTCGGGCACATTCATTTTCAGGCCGACCTTTTCTTCTGCCGCAAGAGCACCCCGCAGAAGGAGAACTATGTTCTCCATCTTTTGCCGCTTCCACTTATCTCTCCAGGATTTCCTGTTTGAAATAAACCTGGTGCTCGATTCCAGTATTGTCTCAATCTCTCTCAGATTATTTGCCTTTAAAGATGAACCGGTTTCCGTCAGTTCAACAATAGCATCAGCCAGATAAGGAGGTTTCACTTCTGTTGCTCCCCATGAAAAGTCCACTTCAGCTTTTATCCCCTGAGATCTGAGATATTTTTTGGTGTATCCCACCAGCTCCGTCGCGATTCTTTTGCCCTGGAGGTCCTTTACTTTTTTTATCTTCGATTCATTTGGAACGGCAATAACCCAGCGGACGGGCCGTAACCCGCCTTTCGCATAATTGAGCTCTGCAACTTCCTTCACATCTGCCCCCTGCTCCAGAATCCAGTCCTTACCGGTCAGTCCGGCATCAAGGACGCCGTCATCGACATATTTCGCCATTTCCTGTGCCCGTATCAACATTGCCTGAATCTCAACGTCATCAAAGTCCGGATAGTATGACCGTGAACCAACAGTAATGTTGTATCCGGCTTTTTTGAACAGATTCAGTGTAGATTCCTGCAGGCTTCCTTTTGGAATGCCGAGCCTTAATAGTTTCTTCATTCTCTGACTTCTGCTCCTTTATATCTCAGTTGATTTCTGTCCTATAATACTAATGCGGAAGGAATTATTCAAATGTCCCTCTGCTTCTGCATCTTTACATATGCAGCACAAGGGCGGGGGAACCTCGCCCCTACGTTTCTCTTCCGATATTCAGCTCTTTTCTTTTCTGACTCTGACCGTGTTACCATGCGCCTCCAGCCCTTCCAGATCCGCAATCGTTTCAACGGTTCCTGAAAGTTTCAGGAAGCCTGCTTTGGTACAATTGATAAGACTTGTACGCTTTATAAAATCGTAGACGCCAAGAGGAGAAGAGAATCTGGCCGTACCTCCCGTCGGCAGTGTGTGGTTGGGGCCTGCCGAATAATCACCGAGAGGCTCGGGAGTCCACTTCCCGAGAAAAACTGCACCCGCATTTCTTATTTTTGGCAGCATTTGTGCCGGCGCCTTTGTCATTATTTCAAGATGTTCAGGTGCTATCCGGTTTGCAATATCTGCCGCCCTGTCAAGATTTTTTGTCAGGATAATCGCTCCGTATTTTTTCAAAGATTTCCCTGCAATTTCTTTTCTCATGAGAACCTTCGTCTGCTTCATGAGTTCAGCCCTGACTTCCTCTGCAACCGTCTCAGAGTCGGTGACAAGAACGGATGATGCCATCTCGTCATGTTCAGCCTGGCTGAGCAGGTCTGCTGCAATAAATGATGCATCAGCGCTCCTGTCGGCTATTATCAATATCTCACTGGGACCTGCTACCATATCGATACCGACTTCACCGAAGACCATTTTTTTCGCCACTGCCACATAAATATTGCCGGGGCCGACAATTTTATCAACGGGGTTTATTGTTTCCGTTCCATAAGCAAGCGCAGCCACTGCCTGGGCGCCTCCAATCCTGTAGACTTCATGCACTCCAAGCAATCTCACCGCCGCGGCGACATGGGGGTTTATATACCCATCAGGAGTTGGAACGCAGAGGGCTATTTCATCGACACCTGCAACCTGAGCAGGGATAACGTTCATTAAGGCAGTAGACGGGTAAGCCGCCTTGCCGCCGGGGACATAAACACCCACTCGTGCGAGGGGTCTGATTATCTGACCGAGCGTGATGCCATCATTTGTGAAGTTCCATGATTTTTCTTTCTGCCGTTGATGGAACAGTCTGATTCTTTTGGCCGACAGTTTCAGCGCTCTCAAAAAGTCCTGATCAACTTTTCGTGATGCCGACTCTATTTCATTTTTGTTCACAGCAAGCCTGTCAAGCTTTATGGAATCAAATTTTTCCGTGTATCTCCTGACTGCACGGTCACCCTGGTCCTGAACATCAATAATAATTTTTCGTACTGCCCTCTGAATATCATCTTCACGGACAGAGGTGGATGTCCTTTTTTTCAGGATCTCGATGAATGCTGCAGCCTGGTTTTCATGTATGATTCTCATTTCCTTCTCCTGAGAAGTTTCGGCGCTCGCCTGTCAGATATTCTACGTGACTCTCCTGATTTTCGCACCAAGAGGTTTGAGTTTTTCCTCTATGTTCTGATATCCCCTGTCAATATGGTATACCCTGTCAATAGTTGTGGTGCCGCTCGCAGCGAGTCCCGCAATGACAAGAGATGCACTTGCCCGTAAATCAGTAGCCATGACAGGCGCACCCTTCAGTGATTTTACTCCTTTCACCGTGGCCGTCGATCCTTCCACCCTGATATCGGCCCCCATCCTTCTCAACTCGGCAACATGCATGAATCTGTTTTCAAATATATTCTCTGTTATCAGACTGGTTCCTTCAGCAACGGTCATTAAGGCCATAAACTGGGCCTGCATGTCTGTGGGGAATCCCGGATAGGGCATGGTTTTTATATCTTCCGCTTTCAGCTGCTCCGGCCCCTTCACCGAGATTTTGTCCGGGCCATGAGTAATCACCGTCCCTGTTTCGCCAAGCTTATTAATAAACGCCTCTGCCAGAGAAGGATCACAGTTAGTGATTTCAACATTTCCACCGGTAATGGCTGCAGCCGTCAGGAACGTCCCGGTCTCTATCCTGTCCGGGATAATTCTGTAATTGAGCGGCCTGAGATTATTTACGCCTTTGATTTTTACAATTCCTGTCCCTGCACCCTGTATTTCAGCCCCCATGGATATTAATGCATTTGCAAGATCTATGATTTCCGGTTCGCATGCTGCATTTTCAAGCACCGTGACACCTTCCGCAATTGATGCCGCCATCATCAAATTCTCCGTTCCTGTCACCGTCGGGATATCAAAGTAGATTGTCGCGCCTTTCAGCTTCCCTGCCTTCGCATGAATATATCCATCACAGAGGGTAATCTCCGCCCCCATCTTCTTCAATCCCATGATGTGAAGGTTGATAGGTCGCGCCCCTATTGCACATCCGCCGGGCAAAGACACCTTTGCCTCTCCCATTCTGGCAAGGAGGGGGCCGAGCACCAGGACCGATGCACGCATGGTCTTCACAAAATCATAGGGGGCTTCGATTGATGATATATGTTCCGATTGAAGAATGGCTTCGCCATTTTCCTGATGATAACCCATCCCGAGGTGGGCGAGAAGTTTCCCCATTGTCGATATATCCCTGAGTCGGGGGATATTTGAAATGATGTTTTCCCCTGGACCGAGGATTGATGCTGCCATAACCGGGAGAGCTGCATTTTTTGCTCCGCTTATGGAAATTTCGCCGCACAAACTGACGCCGCCCACAATCTCTATCTTGTCCATTTTGCCTGAATAATCCTCTTAATCCCTGCGTAATCTTTTCTGATATTCATATCAGCATATCCGGAACCTTCCAGCATGCGGGCAATTGTATCGGCACAGCCACAGCCCACTTCAAACATGAGCACGCCATTCCTCTTCAAATACTTTCGCGCTGCAGGAACAATTCTTCTGTAGAAGTCCATACCATCAGGCCCTCCATCGAGAGCGTTCAGGGGTTCCCAGTCCCTGATTTCAGGTTGAAGGGTCTGTATTTCTCCAGTCCTGATATAGGGAGGGTTTGAGATAATCAAATCAAAGAGTTCATTCTGAACGAGAGGTTCGAACAGGTCCCCATGAATAAAGGAAACATTGTCAATTCCATTGATTCGCGCATTCATTCTCGCATAACTCATTGCTGTTTCTGAAATGTCTATTCCAAAAACACGTGAAGAGGGGAGCTCTTTTGCAAGTGCAAGGGCCAGACAGCCACTGCCGGTGCAGAGGTCAAGAACCGTCATTTTAGATTCGTAGTCTGTATTCTGTTTTTCGTGGCTGCCCCATGATCGCTGACCCCTGGCCGCTTTGACTGCATCCTCTGCCATGAGCTCCGTTTCGGGCCTCGGAATTAAAACCCCGTATCCAATATGCAGCCTCAGCCCGAGGAAATCATTATATCCGGTGATGTATTGCAGAGGCTCACGCCTGCTCCTCCTGGCGACCATTTCATCTATGACCATCACCTGTCTTTCATCAAGTTCAGGATTGTTTGTATAGAGTTCTGCGAGGCTGACGTTCAGTCCCCGCGTAATTAAAAATTCCGCTTCCTTTTCAACAGCCTCAATCCCGCTGGGCAGGAGTTCTTCAGATATTTCCCGTAATTTTTCGAATGCGTTCATATTAAAAATAGGGGCCTGGGATTATTGTATCGAGGGGCCTGGAGAAGAAAAAATCAAAATCAAATCGATGGATATTCTGCCCTCAAGAGCCATTCTGTTAAACTTCCTTTAACCTTTCTGCCTGATAATAGGTAACAAGGCTGTCAATCAATTCGTCGAGTTCACCTTCAAGAATCAATTGCAGCTTATGAAGAGTCAAGTTTATCCTGTGGTCAGTGACTCTGTTTTGAGGGAAATTGTAGGTCCTGATTCTTTCACTCCTGTCGCCCGAGCCAACCTGCGATTTCCTCTCTTCTGCCCGTTCTTTCTCCTGGCTTGCAAGTTCCAGATCATAGAGACGCGACCGCAGCACTTTAAGGGCTTTTTCCTTGTTTTTTATCTGAGACCTGCTGTCCTGGCACTGCACAATCAGCCCCGTAGGCTCGTGTACAATTCTGACTGCCGAATATGTTGTATTGACACCCTGCCCTCCCGGACCGGAGGAACAATAGGTATCTACCCTCAAATCTTTTTCCTCAATTTTCAGATCAACTTCTTCGGCTTCAGGCAAAACCGCAACTGTTGCGGCAGACGTATGAATTCTCCCTGAAGTCTCAGTGGCAGGAACCCTCTGGACACGGTGGGTACCGCTTTCATATTTCAGACGACTATAGGCGCCTTTTCCCTGTATGGAAGCAATTACTTCCTTCAGACCTCCAACTCCTGTAGTGTTCATGTCCATAATTTCCACTTTCCATCGATTTGTTTCCGCATACTTGCCGTACATCCGGAAAAGGTCGGAAGCAAACAGCCCCGCTTCATCCCCGCCGGTCCCCGCCCTGATTTCAAGGAGAATATTCTTGGAATCACGGGGGTCCTTCGGCACAAGCATCAGCTTCAGCTGGTCTTCTACACCGGGCTTTTTTTCCTTGAGTTCATCAATCTCAAGTTCTGCCAGCTCTTTCAATCCATTGTCGCTCTCAGAATGCAGCATCTCCTCAGCTTCCCGTATACCCGATAATATTTTCTTGTACTCCCTTATTTTTTGTACTATATCTTCGAGATCAGCCTGCTCTTTTGCATATTTCTGGCTTTTCGTGTAATCAGAAAATATTTCAGGGTCTGACAGAGTCTTCGTCAGCTCATTATATTTATTTTCAATTTCTTCCAGTTTATCCAATAACATTCTTTTGACACTCCATTGTGGACTTTCTTTGCAGATTCATATCCAGGACTTCCTCTAAAGCCTTAATTGCAACTTCTATCTGGTCAAGAGAGGGGATACCCGTTGTGAGCTTCTGCAGCCAGAGCCCCGGCATGGCCACAATTTTCACAATTGGATTCTTCAGTCTCTTTGACGAGAACTTGATAAATTCATATGACAGGCCCGCAATGAAGGGCATAAGGAAAAATCTCGATAAAAATTTATCTAAAAATGGCCACTCCTTCGGGATTATAGAAAAAACCAGGATGCTTAAAAACATCACCATTATAAGAAAACTTGTGCCGCACCTTGGGTGGACTGTACTATATTTGTCCGCGTTATCCGGAGTAAGTTCAACTCCCGCCTCAAAGGCATGGACTACTTTATGTTCAGCCCCGTGATACTGAAAAACCCTTTTTATATCTTTGCTGCTGCTGATGGCCAGAATATAAACAAGGAATACAAGCACACGCAGAAGTCCGTCTACCAGATTAAAGAGAAGCGAGCTGTCATGAATGGATGGAGACAGAATACCTAAGAGCTTCGTTCCATATAACGGCAGCAGCAGGAAAAGACCTATCCCGATAACAAAGGCCAGGACAACGGTGAAGAACAATGAAGCCGATGAGGGTTTCTCATCCTCATGCCCCGATGCTTCAGCTGAATACAGGAGGGCCTTTATCCCGATGGAAAGGGCCTGAAAAAGTGCGACAACTCCGCGAATCAAAGGCCACTTCAAAGGCTTCGGCAGGTCACGGATAATCTCTTTTTTCAGAACGATGTCCGTTTCAGGCGATCTCACAGCAACGGTGTAAGAATTGCCCGACCTCATCATCACCCCTTCAATGACCGCCTGTCCGCCAATGTCACTCATAGTGCATAACTTCCCATGTGCAAAGGAGATTCGTGGCATAAGCACAGAATCGGTTATTCCCGTGTGCCCTGTCAGCCCGTACCTCTTCGACTGTCTTCACAGCACAACAAAAAAAAGGAAATCCGCCACTCTATGAGTTTGTTTAAAAGCGCGAATTTCCCTTTTACGTTCAGCTATTTTTTGTGTTTAGCGTATTTCTTTTTAAACTTCTCAACCCTTCCTTCTGCATCAACAAGTTTCTGCTTGCCCGTGAAAAAAGGATGGCATTGAGAGCACATATCAACGTGAATGGACTCCTGCGTAGATATGGTCGGAAAAGATGCCCCGCAGGCGCATACAGCTTTGATTTCTTTTGATTGAGGATGAATTTTTTCTTTCACAATGACCTCCAGCTATTAAATATAGCAGAGCGGGAGATGATTTTGCAATAGCCCTTATGAACGAGCCCGTGGAGAGCTGAGAGGAATCAAAAAAACAAATACGTAATCGGCATGAAAATACCTTTCATGATGTCATTAACGAATAAGCCCCAAATAACAAACTCCAAAATACAAATAAATCAAAAATATGAAGATCCAAACAACAAAAAGCGCTGATGAGTTCCATAAGCTCGGGGCTTCGATTATTGCAAATTGGAATTTATTTGATATTTGGTATTTGGTTTTTGGAATTTTGTCTCAGGATTGACTCAAGCCATAAGAAGGTGATAAAAGCATTTACAGATCTTTTATACGCATTTATTATTCAGTACAGGGTTACCATATGAGAGATAGAAATGCGTCAAGGTCAGTCTGAAGACGGTTGAACTTACACCAGATGACCATGCACTGCTCCGACCGGTAACAGTAACCGCCCTTGATGACTACGTGAATATTTATTCCCGTTCTGTCTTTATGGGGGCAGGCTACGTGAAGTTTCCCCGTTTCAACTGCATAGGTCTTCTGCATTAAAGGGTCTCTCTTCATCTCTTTATTTTAGACCTATTTGAAAGTCTTTGCAAAACACTACCCCCAACTTCCGACTCACAGAATAAGCTTCTGCCGCTCCTGTAACAGCTTATTCCGCAGGGCACTGTCTTTCTTTGATTCTGCCTCCTTTATTTTTTTATCAAGATCCCGAACAAGCAGGTCGTGCCTGTTTACCAGAACCCTCTTCAAACAGTCACTGAGAACCTTATCAGGATCTTCAAAATCATCCATTAATGAAACTTTCGTAAGAATGGTCCTTTCCTCTTCATTACAACGGGAAAGCAGTTCACTGAGATCATTCCATCCCGCCTGTAAGTTACTGAATATCGACTTCATCACCGGATTCTTAAAATCGTCCGATGCCAGTTCTCCAATAATTTCTTTTGATTTTCCAGGCAATTGAAGGATCAATTTAAAAATAAAAATTTCCAGGTCCGGCGGTTTTGAATATTGTTTCCCCGCCGGAGCAGGTCTCCTGTATCCGCTCTGAACCTGCTTTTTTATCTTTTGAAATTCCTCACGGACATAGGATTCCCCTACGTCCAGTTTTTCAGACAATGCCCTGATGTACGTTCCCTGAAGTATTTTATCGGTTATTCTGGATATAGTTTCAAGCGCTTCACGGGCCAATAAACGTTTGTCCCCCTTTTGACGCATAAAAAAATCGACAATCGAAAGAGGATTTTCAGTCAGGTTCTGAAAGGCTTCTCTGCCATTTTTTCTCAGGTAACTGTCGGGATCTTCATTGTCAGGAACAGCAAGGATCTTTACGTTCAGACCGCTTTCCAGCAGTATCCCGGAAGCGTTCTTTGCAGCTTTTTTACCCGCCCCGTCACTGTCGAAAACAATAATCACATCTTCCGTAAACCGCTTGATCAGTTTCCCCTGCTCCTGGGTCAAAGCTGTCCCGAGAGGGGCCACCGCATTCGAAAAACCATAAATATGGGCCGTTATCACATCCATATAGCCTTCCATCAACAGCACAGATCCGGTCTCTTTTATGGCATCCCGGGCAAGATTCAATCCATAGAGCACTTTTCTTTTATTGAATATAAGGGTTTCAGGTGAATTTAAATACTTAGGCTCTGACCCGTCTATCGATCTACCGCCAAACGCGGAAACATCTCCCTTCAGGTCATAAATCGGAAACATTATTCTGTCCCGGAAGGCATCATAGAAGCCCTTCGAACCCTGAGCAGCAAGGCCGGCTTTTTTGATAATCTCGGGCTTATACCCTTGCCGGGTCAGATAGGATAACAGGGCATTCCATGATTTTGGAGCATATCCAACTGAAAATGTCTGTCTGTATTTTTCGCTGATTCCGCGGCTGCCGAGATACTCTGACGCTTTTACATTTCTGGTAAGCTGCTGACTGAAGAAAGAAAGGGTATCTCTGTGCATGTTGAACAGCACTTCTTTTTCACCTGATTTCGCGGGAGAACCCTGAGATGTCCTGAGTGTAACACCCGCTTTTTTGGCAAGCACATTCAGCACTTCCGGAAACGTCATATTCTCATACTTAACCAGGAAGGTAAAAATGTCGCCGCCGCTTCCGCATCCAAAACAGTGATATATCTGCTTGGCCGGGCTTACAGTAAATGACGGGGTTTTTTCGGTATGAAAGGGGCAAAGCCCTTTCCAGTTTTGTCCCGCTTTTTTCAGGTTCACATATTCGGAGATTAAATCAACAATGTCTATCCTGTCTTTTATCTCTTCCAGGGAGCTATCGTAGGCGGGCATGATTTATAAAGAAAGGCACAGAGGCACAAAGGCACAAAGCAAAAATATTGTTCCTTAACCCTCCGTGCCTTTTTGTCTTTGTCACTTCTTTAACCTGCTAAACCTTCTGAATCCTGAACAGGCGACTATTTCCAGTCTGCCTTTCTTCTGCACTTCATCGAGCATTAAATTTATCCCAAGATTGTCACTCGAAATGTGGCCGGCAATTACTACATTCATATGATGCTTTTCAGCTTCCTTCCTGTGTTCATCGCTAAGATGCATCCCTACAATTGTATTTACTCCCGAATGAACGAGGCTCTTGAATATATCCCGGGCGCCTTCAGTCCCGCCCGTCATGTCAACAAAAACTTTCCCGGCGCTGCGCTCCTTTGATCCAAGGAGTATTTTAGGGCCGGCGTTATTCTTTGCGCCTTCACGGTATTCAGGGATATCCATCAGTATTTTCAGTATATCACCAATCGAATCAGGGGCTTTCTTGTTGAGAATATCCTGGAGAAAAGTTACAACCATGTTATCGGTGGGAGTATGCATACACATAAACGGGATATCGAGCAATTTTGCCACATCCGCCGCCCGTGTATGGTTCGCGGGGGAAAGCCTTCGCTCAACCTCTTTTATCCTGCCCTCAAGAAGACCCTCTGCGATGTTTATCGGAACGCCCAGAGTATTTAGTATATCTGCCTGCATATGCATCACTTCATAAAAATTCGCAAATGCCTTGCCTTCAGGATGGTGAGCTATGACAAGATCAATCTTCCTGCCTCTGGAAGAAAGCCTGTCGGCAAGGAGAATTTCGCCGACTCCCATGTCAATTCCCAGAAGTGCCGTCCTGATTTCTTCATCACCCTTTCCGTGGAGTATCCTTGTGTCGGCATAAGGATTTGTCAGGGATTCTGTGTCGAAGAACTCTTTTTCGTCTTTCTTTATATCTTTAGACTTCTTCTTTGCCCTCGCAATAGTCTTTAATACCTTTTTCTTTCCACGGGGGTCCGCCTCAATTCCTTTGGCTACGACAGTTTCGTATATCTTTCTGAGTTTCACTTATGCCTCCAGCATCTCTTTAACAAGTTTATTTACAACCTTCCCGTCGCCCTGCCCTTTTAACTTCGCCATGACCGTTTTCATCACCTTTCCGAGATCCCTCGGGCCTGACGCACCTGTCTCGGCAATTACCCCCTTGACGATCTCCCTCGTCTCCTCTTCGCTCAGCTGCCTTGGGAGATAGTGCTGGATAACCATCAATTCATCTTTCTCTTTCTGGGCAAGTTCTGATCTGCCGGCATGAGAAAATTGCTCTATCGATTCCTTCGAACGTTTTACGAAGGACAACAGGATTGACTGCATGTCTTCGTCTGTCAAAGAAGTCTTTTTTTCAATTTCTCTGTTCTTCATCGACGCTTTTATCATTCTGAGCACAGAGACTTTGTTTTTATCCCCTGATTTGAGGGCCTTTGTACAATCGTCTGCAATTTTATCAGCAATGAGCATTCTTACCTCGGCGACATTTTAAATTTTTTGCTCTTTGCCGCTTTTTTTTGGGCGGCAATTGACTTTTTCTTTCTCTTTACACTCGGTTTGTCATAATGTTCTCTTTTCCTCACTTCCGACAAAACACCTTCACGTTCACACTGCTTTTTGAATTTGCGGATAGCGTTTTCAAAAGACTCATTCTCCCTGACCTTTACTAAGGGCATTCCTTCTCACCTCCCCTGCGATAAAGTATGATAATATACCTTTTAATAATTTGTTTACGCAAGCGGCCCGATTGACGCAAAATGCTCAAACTAATTGATTAATTGAAATTTTAAGACCTCTTACTCACTACCGGACTGTTCTGATGCTATCAAAACCCACAACTGGATAATCTATATATTTCAGATTCTTCCCATGATAAAGTGAAGGGGAATTTACTTTATTATCCTGTTTGTTCCATCAAGGCGGATGATTTTAGGAGAATACCTGTCCATCTCTTCTTCTGCGTAATACCTGTATGAAAAAATGATAATTATATCTCCAATTGTCCCTTTTCTCGCCGTTGCTCCATTGAGACAGATAGTCCCCGAATCCCGCTCACCGGGAATAACATAGGTTTCAAATCTTTCACCATTATTAAGGTTCCCGACCCTGACCTGCTCAAAGGGCTTAATGCCGGTAACTTCCAGCAAAGCCTCATCGATTGTCATGCTTCCTTCATAGGAAATGTTGGAGTCCGTAACAGTAGCCTGATGAATTTTGGCACTCAGCATACACCTGAGCATAGTCTGCTCCTTGTGATTAAAAGTCTAATTAATCTTATAATGCAGCAGGATTGAGTGTCAATAGCCGGCCAATAAAATTACAGACGTCACAATTCCCTATCAGAACAGTGAGCGGGATTCAGCCCGGAATCGGGCATTAGTGCATCCCGATTATTTATTCTATTATTTTCGGGACGCTGAAGAAATGATCACTTTTCTCCGGCGCATTTTGGAGGACTTTTTCTTGTGGCAGCGAAGGTTTGAGCCTGTCTTCTCGAAAGACATTTTTCACTGGAAGTACGTGAGCAGTGGGCTCTACATCTGTTGTGTCCAGCTCATTTAATTTGTCTATATATTGAATGATACTGCCTACCTGATCGGAAAAGAGTTTCTTTTCTTCCTCTGACAGATGAAGCCTTGCAAGCAGCGCTATATGCTCAATATGCATTAAATCTTCTCCAGGTTGGCAAATTTCAGGGAAAGCCGCTTCATTCCCACTGTCGGAAAGTTCACCATTACTTTTACATCGTCAGTCTCGCCATAGCTGTCCCTCACTACCCCGACACCCCACTTTGGATGTTTCACCCGCGCCCCTGCAGCAAATGGCGACGAACTCAACACATTTAAGGGGACACTGGCAGAAGACGTAATTGCATCGGCCCTTGGCCTCTTTTCGATACAGTGGTAACAATTGGTCGGTATATCGGCCAGAAACCTTGAAGGCTGCTGTTCCTGCACTGACGTGTAAAGCCTTCTTTTCTTCGCTCCCGATATGACAAGCATATCCTGCGCCCTGGTGACTCCCACATAGAAAAGTCTGCGCTCTTCTTCAAGCTCTTCGGGGTCTTTTATTGCGTGGAAATGGGGCACCAGTCCATCTTCAATCCCGGCAATAAACACCACCGGGAATTCAAGGCCTTTCGCACTGTGAAGCGTCATTAAAGAAACAGAATCTTCATTGCGCTTTTCATCGAGCCCGCTGAAAAGAGATGCAGTGTCAAGAAAACTCTTCAGGTCCTTGCCGTTTGCAGATTCCCTGAGTTCTTTTAGTGTATCGGCTTTTTCTTCTCCGACCCATTCAGCGTAGTTGGTCTTTTCATAAATCAGATCTATGAGTCCGGGAACGCTCTCATCTTTATGGGCAATTAATCCATCAATAATATTAATAAAAGCGCATACTTTTTCCCTCAGTGAATTGGTATAGCCGGTACTCTTTGCTATGAACTTCATAGTCTTGTAGAGACTTTCCTCTCTCTTCCTGGCTTCGTTCTCCACCCGCGTAATCGTGGCAGCGCCAATCTGCCTTGTAGGACAGTTCACAATTCTCTTCAGACTAACAGAATCATCAGGATTCGCAATCAGTTTCAGATAGGAGATAATGTCCTTTACCTCTTTCCTCTGGTAAAAGCTGATACCCCCATGAATTTTATAGGGCTGCCCATTCTCTCTCATTGCCTCTTCCAGACTCCTGGACTGCTGGTTCACCCTGTAGAGGACAGCTATATCCTTGTATGAATATTTCCCTTTCAAAAAAAGGTCCTTTATAGATTGCGCTATATAGCGGGCCTCTTCCATTTCATTCGTTGCAACACAATAGAATATTTTTTCTCCCCGGCCCCTGTCTGTCCACAACTTCTTTGATATCCTGTCCTGGCTGGGAGCAATAATACTGTCCGCAATGTCAAGGATCCTCTGTGTAGACCGGTAATTTTGCTCAAGTCTTATAACTTTCGTCCTGGAATAGTCTTTCCTGAAGGAGTGGATATTCTTTACTTCTGCTCCCCGGAATTTGTAAATACTCTGGTCGTCATCACCAACAGCACAAACATTCCTGTTCTTTGAAGTCAGAAGCCTGGTAAGTCTGTACTGGGAAGTATTCGTGTCCTGGAATTCGTCTATCATAACGTGGGAAAACTCTTTCTGATATTTTTTCAATACACCGGGATGCTTTTCAAAAAGTTTCACTGTACACATTATAAGATCATCAAAATCAAGTGCGTTATTCTTCCTGAGTTCATCCTGATATCTCACATATACTCGTGCAAATTTCTCATCAAACCCATAACTGTCTTCATTCGACATAAGATCTTCGGGGCCAACCAGAGAGGCTTTCAGTGAAGACACTTTGGACAATATCCCCTTATAAAGTGCTTCATGAATCTTGAACTCTTTCAGGATTGAACGCACAAGATGACCTGAGTCAGCATCATCATAAATACAAAAATCCTGCATGTATCCCAGATTCTCTATTTCCTTCCGCAATATACGTGCAGCCAGGGAATGAAACGTCCCGATCCAGAGCCCCTTTGAACTCTTTTTTGTAAGGACTTCGATTCTCTCTTTCATCTCACTGGCCGCCTTGTTCGTAAAGGTCATGGCCAATATTGAAGCCGGAGGCACCTTCTGAGCGCTGGTAAGATAGGCGAACCGATGGGTTATTACTTTGGTCTTTCCGCTTCCCGCCCCTGCCAGGACAAGCAACGGGCCTTTCATGTGAAGAACTGCATCTTTCTGTTGCGGATTCAGACCGCTCAACGATGATTTTTTACTCATTCTCTCCCCTTAGGTAAATAATGTCAGCTTGAATAGATGTGTAAACTGCAGGATCCTGAACAACGTGACTGCTCTAAGTATATCAGATTCCCGACAAGAACCGCCACTGTCTTATTGAGGAATAGCCAATTCTTATACTATTTTCTACTCGACGGTAACGCTTTTTGCAAGATTCCGGGGCTGGTCAACATTACATTTCCTCAAAACTGCAATGTAATACGCCAATAAATGGAGGGGGATGGAAAAGATAATAGGGGTAAGATAGTAATTTGTTTCAGGCATAGACAAAACATTTGATACACGCGACCTGACCTTGGAGCTGCCTTCATGTGCAACGGCAATGAGCTTGCCGCCTCTACTCTTCACTTCTTCCATATTTGAAAGTATCTTCTCAAGCACATTGTCATCAGGAGCTAATGCGAGCACCGGCAAGTTATGATCGATGAGCGCGATAGGACCGTGCTTCATTTCTCCTGCAGGATATCCTTCTGCATGGATATATGAAATTTCTTTCAGCTTCAGCGCTCCTTCGAGAGCTATAGGATAGTTTATCCCCCTTCCGAGATAAAGGAAATCCTGTGCACGATGATATTTCCTTGCGATTTTCTTCACAGCGTCATCACACTGGAGCGCCTTTTCCACCTTTTCCGGAAGGAGCAGCAGTTCATGAAACAGGGCCTTTATTTCTTTTGCCCCGAGCTTTTCCTTTGCCTTTGCGAGCGCTATGGAAAAGAGATACAGTGCAGTAAGTTGAGTTGTAAAGGCCTTCGTGGAAGCAACGCCGATCTCAGGGCCGGAGTGAGTATAAAAAACACCGTCAGCCTCCCGTGCAGAAGTACTGCCGACCACATTACAGATGCTGAGAACTTTCGCTCCAAGCCGTTTGGCTTCGCGCTGGGCTGCAAGGGTATCTGCCGTCTCTCCCGACTGCGTAATCACAATCATCAGACTGCCCCTGGGTACAATCGGCTGCCGGTACCTGAATTCCGATGCAATATCAACTTCACAGGGTACTCTCACCATATCTTCAATTATGTACTTGCCGACCATGGCAGCATGCCATGATGTGCCGCAGGCAACAAGAAATATCTTGTTCAATTTCTTCAGCATGCTCTCCCTGAGTGAAAATTCCTTCAGATTCACCGTTCCCTTTTCAAGGGAAAATCTCCCTCTGATCGTGTCTGCTATTGCGCGGGGCTGTTCAAATATTTCCTTCAGCATGAAGTGCTTGTATCCCCCCTTTTCCGCCATTGTGGGGGTCCATGATATTTTTTCAACTTTCTGCTTTACCGTTTTGCTCTTCTTCAAATTAAAAATTGATATCCCCTCAGTCGTAAGTGTGGCCATATCCCCGTTTTCAAGAATAATTACGTCCCTGGTGTATTTGAGGAATGCAGGGATATCGGATGCAATAAAGTGCTCTCCCTTTCCAAGACCGAGAACAAGAGGGCTGTCGTTCTTGACAGCAAGAATTTTGTCAGGTTCAAACTCGTTCATCACACCGATGGCATAGGCGCCTTCAACATGTTTCAGGGCCTCTTTTGTTGCTTTTTCCAGGTCATATCCTTTTTGGGTATAGGTCAGGATAAGGTGGCAGATCACCTCAGTGTCAGTATCGGAAGTAAACACTTGTCCCTTTTTCTTCATTCCCTCTTTCAGTTCGAAATAGTTTTCAATAATTCCGTTATGGACAACAACAATTCCGCCCGCCCGGTGAGGGTGTGCATTTGATTCCGTTGGCTTTCCATGGGTTGCCCATCGCGTATGCCCGATACCAACATGACTGACAATTTTCTCTTTTTTAATATATAGTTCCAGATCTTTAATCTTACCGGCGCAACGTCTCACGCCTATCTTGTTATTCTTTAAAAATGATATCCCCGCAGAATCATAGCCGCGATACTCAAGCCGTTTCAGCCCGTTAATAAGTATGGGGACAGCGTTTCTTGAACCTATATATCCTATTATTCCGCACATAGTTTTCGTCCTTGTTTATTCTTGTTCAGTTTTTCGTCAATGATCCTGCATGCTCTATTGATGACCTTAGCCCTTTTTCAGCAGCTTCCTTTTCTTCACCCAATCCTTGAGATTTTTCTGCCCCGACCTGCTTATTGCCAGAGCATTTGCAGGAACATTCCGGGTTACCGTCGACCCTGCCGCCACATATGCACCTTTCCCGACCGTTACCGGGGCAACCAGTTGTGAATCACTGCCAATAAATACGCCCGGTTGAATGTTCGTTTGAAACTTGTGAGTACCGTCATAATTGCACGTGATGGTGCCTGCACCGATATTTACGTCAGCCCCGATACGCGCATCTCCAAGATAAGACAGGTGAGACGCTTTCGTGCCGTCACCGATCGTGGACTTCTTTATTTCAACAAAGTTGCCTATCCTTGCATCACGACCAATCACGCTATGGGGCCTCAGGTGAGCCATGGGCCCGATGATAGCCCGATCACGCACCTTTGAATCCTCTATTAATGAATTATCTTTTATGACCACCCCGTCACCAATGCTGCTGTTGTTAATCCTTGAACCGGGATAGATTGTACAATTCCCCCCTATTGAAGTGGCCCCTTCAAGGTGGGTATTCGGATAAATGACGGTGTCCCTGCCAATAGATACAGATGTATGCACGATAGTTGTGTTCGGATCAATGAAGGTAACTCCCTTGTTCATCCAGTTCGATAGAATCCTCTTCCTCATAATTGTCGCAACATGAAACAGGTCCTGCCTGCTGTTTACCCCTAATATGTCTTCAGGAGGGCATTCATAGGCATTCAGCTTTCCCGTTGATTGAGAGAGGATCCCCACGATATCGGTAAGATAATATTCTCCAGATTTACTGTTCTTTTCTATGGCGTCCATGTTCTGAAGAGCATCCGATTCAATAAGGTACACCCCTCCATTCAGTTCCTGAAATTTCGCCCTTTCAGCATCCTTCACATGTTTGTCCTCAACAATCCTGGAAACCTTCCCTCTCTCATCGCGAAAAACCCTGCCGTATCCCGACAGCCCATCATCTTTAAACGAGAGGAAGGACATTGTGTTTTTATCACGCCGGTGTTTCGTTAAAAGACCTTTTAACGTTTTTGTTGTTATAAGCGGACCGTCGCCGTTCAGAATAAGAACCGATCCATTTTTCAGATGTTTCCGGGCTGTGACAACGGCATCCCCCGTTCCAAGCAGCTTCTTTTGCAGGACGAAAGAGACCGGTTCCGCACGAAACCGATTTTCAACCTCATCTGCCCCGTTTCCCACCACCACTATTATTTTTGCCGGATTTAAAGACTTGACTGCATCAATAACATGATGAAGCATGGGTTTGCCCAATGCTTCATGAAGCACCTTGGGTGTCCGCGACTTCATCCTCTTGCCAAGCCCGGCAGCTAAAATTACAACTGATACATTCATCCGCCTATGATAATCTTTCCAAAACTCTGAATGCAATAAATTTAAAATCAGGGATGTACATTATTCCTCCGGAATTACTATTTATAACGGCATTACGGCTCCGGACTTTAATTCCCGGCCAGTTGAAAATATTCGCCAAGCAATCGCGGGTACATCCGCATATCAAACAGAATATTTGTCATCAGATAGCATTCATGAGAACAAAAACAGCCTGTATCCTGAATGGACGCAACTATTTTTCCTGCCCTCTCCGATCTCAGAATATTCTTAATATCGTAGTCATGCTCTCTTACATTCCCCATCTTCGCTGTAAAAGATTCGCAGGGGAACAGATCTCCCCCCTCGGTCAAAACAAGGTTCAGTCTTCCCGCATAACAGTCAGTCAGCTTTTCTTTCCGGGTCTCTGTTTCATAGATAAGACGCCGCTGAAGAATATCCTGGGCAGCCTTCAGTCGCGCTCCCGGAAACCGGTAGATATTCGAAGCCTTTGTTTTCAGGTTATGGGCCAGCATATCGATGGTTGCACGGTACTTTTCAATATCAATCTCTTTAAGCCCTTCACCCCGCACAAGTGAGACCGTATGGGTTTTAATTTTGTCCAGCCTGTTTACAAATCCGATCACCTCATCCATCGCATCCTGATTCTCGGAGCAGAATACAGTATTTATGCCAAGATCAAAGTTCCGGTATTTGTCAATCAAATCCCCCAGAGCACGGTAGGTCCTCATTGTCTTCTGATAACTGCCCTCTCTGCCCCGGATCCTGTCGTGCAGAATCTCCGGACCGTCCAGTGAGAGCTTTACGACGATCGTACTCTTCCTGCAGGAGCGCAGAATTGCTTCAACCCTGTCTTTTATAACATCCGTCAGCAGACCATTGGTGGGAAAGAGAATAATGGCCGGTTTATTCCGCTCATAAAACACTTTCGTGATTTCAACGATATCGTCTCTGAGAAATATCTCCCCCCCCGAAAAGGCCAGCCACAGAAGACTCCCCAGTGATGCCGATATTTTTTCAATTTCACCGAGGGACAATTCAGACGTGTCTGCTTCATCTGCCTTTCCATCGAGCCGGTAGAAACAGAAGGAGCATTTCGCATTACACCTTTTC
>CALZGI010000057.1 GCA_945786855.1 Thermodesulfovibrionia bacterium
ACAATAATCCAATAACAAATGACCCTGACAGATTAACAAACAGAGTGCCCCAGGGGAATACACCGCCTGCAATTCTGTAGGTGAAGCCCGATAATGAATAACGCAGCACCGTACCTATCGCCCCGCCCACACCAAGTAAAATGAATTTCATCATATTAATGTCTGAATGGCCCTGATTTTCTTCAATCTCCCAGATTAATAAACAGTACAGAGTATTCTATCGAAAAATCAATAACTATCTGGTGAAAATGAGAAATGCCGGAGTTATCCTGCCGTTTCACTGTACTTCTTATTCATAAAATCACGACTTATAATGAATCGTTCAAATCCGTTCTGTTCTATTTATCACAGCATAAAAAACTACTTGATAGAAATAAGCTGATCATATATAGTATCAGGAATGAAAAACACACTATGTTGTAGATGTGGACTGGGCAAGTCACTATATTTAGTGATAAAGCAATGGTTCTTATCTCACGGTGCATAAACAATAACACATAATTTTATGAGTGAAAAGGAACGAAATTATGCGCGTTGAAAGATTGGAATTATTAGGATTTAAGTCATTTTCCGAAAAAACGGTCTTTAAGTTTCACCCTGGGACAACATCCATTGTCGGCCCGAACGGATGCGGGAAGAGTAATATTGTCGATGCCTTCAAGTGGGTCCTTGGAGAGCAGAGCGCCAAGAGTCTTCGCGGTGGAAAAATGGAAGATGTGATATTTGCCGGATCAGCCACCAAAAAGACAAAAGGCATGGCTGAAGTGACCCTTGTCCTGTCCGACATTGTGAAGAAACCTGAAAATGGTGACGGCGGTGAAGAAAAAGAGGAGATGTCGAAGATATCAGTGACCCGGCGTCTATACCGGTCCGGTGAGAGCACATACCTCATGAACAAAGTCCCCTGCAGACTAAAGGATATCAAGAACATGTTTCTTGATACAGGTCTTGAACTCAAGGCCTACTCTATCCTTGAGCAGGGAAGGATTGGAGACATTGTGAACTCCAAGCCACAGGACCGCAGATTCCTGATCGAGGAAGTCGCCGGCGTCATGAAGTATAAAGTGAGAAAACATGAGGCAATGAACAAGCTTGAAGCTTCCAAGTCAAACCTTCAGAGACTGCAGGACATAATTGCGGAAGTCAAAAGACAGATCAATACCATAGACAGGCATGCCCGCAAGGCCGAACGGTATAAAAAACTCTTCGAAGAAATAAAGGATGTTGAAGTAAGAATGGCCAAGCGGGATTTTAAGGCACTTCAGGAAGAAATTGCGAATTTGACCTCTTCGGAGGATTCTCTGAAATTAAAGGAGGCCGAGGTTTCCACTCAGGTAACTTCTTCAGAGGCATTGACTGAGGAAAAGAAACGTCTCTGTGTGGAGCAGGAGAGGTCTCTTGATCAGATAAGGACGAGGCTCTATGCCCTTGAAAAAGAGGTTGCCGAGGACGAAGGCAGGATCGCACTGCATAAAAGCGACTGCGAAAACCTGAGAGAAAGATTCAACTATCTCGTAAGGCTGGACAAAGACCTCACTATAGAAAAAGAAACGACAGCTGATTCTGTTAAAGAGATTGAGAACAGTGATCTTGAGATGCAGCAGGAGCTGTTAAATCTGGAGAAGCTTCTTGAAGAAAAGAATTCCCTCTTTTCCGAGGCGGACAGTGAAATCGCTGACCTCGAAAAATCCCTGGAAGAACAAAGAAGCGGGCTTTTCAATAAGGCAGAGGAAATCAGCACTATAAGAAATGAGATCAGCCGGTTAAATTTGAATATTGAAAATATAAGCCGCAAGACGGAGAAGAGTTCTCAGGACATCAACAATCTGAATGATAACCTCACCTCGCTGATCTCTGTGCTGGGTCAGACAGAAAATGAGCTGTCGGGGTTGAAGTGGGGACTTCAGGATACAAAAAGGACGAGGGAAGAACAGGTAAGCACGCTTAAGGAGAAGAGAGCCCGACTCACAGAGAGCGAAGAAGCGCTTTCCCGGGACAGAGAAGAACTGGCAGCTATGAACTCAAAGCTGGAGTCTCTGAAAGAGATGGATCAGAGCCAGAGGAGTTCTGTCGACGGAAGCATCAAAACACTCTGTCAGGTGGCAGATACCTTTGATGCACCTGCTGAGTATGAAAATGCCATTGAAGCAATACTCGGAGACAAACTTGGTGCATCAGTTGTTGAGGACCAGAATGAAATATCCAGGGCATTGGAGTTGATAAAGGAACGGAATTCAAAGCGGAGCGGGTTCATCGTCCAGAATCTGTTTGCCAGAGGTTTGACGGATGCTGATGAATTGCAGGGTATGCGGGACAGCGGAGGTTTTATCGGAGAAGCAGTTCAATTTATAACTGTAAAAGAAGGCTTCGATAAAGTTGCCCGGGCGCTTTTACATGATGTGTTCCTGGTGGACAACCTGAATACGGCATTTTCGTTCTGGCAGAGGTCCGCTGAGTCAGGAATCAAGCCGCAGTATTTTGTGACCCTTGAGGGAGAAGTTCTTGAGCCGTCGGGCATGGTCTTCGGCGGGACCGACAGAGGAGTTCTGAAGATTAAACGTCTCATAAAGGGACTTGATCAGAGCATCTCCCGGAAGAGAGAAGGGATTTTAGCAGCAGAAAAGTCAGTTGCTGCGTTCAAAGATGAAATTGTATCCATCGAGAATGAAATCATTTCAATAGATGGCAAAATTTCCAGCCAGGAAAAATACTGTCATGAACTGGAAGTGAAAATATCGAATTTCCAGCAGGAAGATACACGACTCAGGAAAAAGCATGAATATATAGAAATGGAAATAACCGGTGATCACAGAGAGAAAGACAGCCTGAAAAGTATACTTGAAGAGAAAGAGAATCATTGCAGGGACCTCGAAGAGGAGAAACTGCGGACGGAAGAGAACATTAAAGCCATACAGGCTGAAATATCCGGGAAGAGGGAAGCCCTTGAAGCAGTACGTTTCGAGCTGACCGACGTCAGGCTTGAGTTGACGTCGATGACTGAAAAAACGGCTGCCGTCAGAAGAGAGATGGAGAGGCTCAACACGGCGATTGCAGATATTGGCCGGAAACAGGAAGAAATGTCGAATGAACGCAGTAGCTTCCTGGAATCTCTCGGGCACAAGGAGCGGGAAGTCTTGGAAAAAGAAGAGACCCTCAAATCGAAAGTTTTGATAGCGGGGGAACTCCAGGGAGAGGCGTCAAAGACTCAGGAGATTCTTGAAGCCAGAAGAGCGGAGCTTGAGCTTCTGGAGAAAAGGGAAAAAGACCTCGCCCGCGAGCTTGAAGGTATTCATTCCGAGCTCAGTCACATGGAAATGAAAAAAATGGAAAAGTCGATGAAGCTCAATTATCTGAAGGAAGATATCCAGAAGACATATTCCATAGAGATTGAAACAGCAGAGGTTCCTGATTCAGTCACTCCTGAGGAGGAGGAAAACCTGACTCAGCTAAAAGAAAGACTTCAGAAAATTGGACCGGTGAGCCTCGGGACCCTTGATGAATATGAAGAACTGAAGTCAAGATATGAATTTCTGACGCAGCAGCGGGATGATCTGCTGAATTCGATTACTGCTCTGGAAGATACGATCCAGAAGATAAACAGGACCTCAAAGAAAAGGCTGGAGCAGGCATTCGAGGCACTGAATGAAAAATTCAAGGAAGTATTCATGACCCTTTTCGGCAAAGGGAAGGCTGAGCTGCAGCTCACTGAGGGGAGCATCCTTGATGCAGGCATTGAAATAATAGCCCAGCCTCCCGGCAAGAGGCTGCAGAACCTCAACCTGCTTTCGGGAGGGGAAAAGGCACTGACGGCCCTCTCTCTTCTTTTTGCAGGCTTCATGATTAAACCGACGCCTCTCTGTCTGCTTGACGAGGTTGATGCGCCACTTGATGAGTCGAACACCGACAGGTTTATAAACCTGCTGAGGGAAATGTCAAAAAATATTCAGTTTATAGCCATTACCCACAACAGACGTACCATGGAGGCAGCCGACTACATGTACGGCATTACTATGGAGGAACCCGGTTCTTCAAAGGCGATTTCCATGCATCTGGCGGAAGCGGTTTAAAGCAGTAATCAGTGGTCAGTACACAGCTTTCAGCTTTTTTCTCCCCTGAGGGAGAGACGATCTAATACTATTTCTACCCTTTGTATTTAATCTGTGTCCTTGTCCAGTCTACGGATATCTTTACTCTGCCCTCTACCAGGAATCCTACAAGGTCTCCCGGGAAACCGGCGTTATTCAGAGGCAGTTCATCCACATAGTATTCATCCACATAAAACCTTATTTTATCACGCTGCTTTACCAGTTTCAGAGTTTTGCCAAAATTGTTGCTTGCAAAAATATTATCGATCGGCCCCTTCGCAATTTCCGTGCGTTTGCCGTCGACCATCTGTTCTATGACATACTCATTGCTGTTCCGGACCTGAAATGAATAGTTGTTAGATGCATCTTTTGCGCCGAAGACGAACCCGTAGGAATGCTTCCCTGATCCGCGGACATCACTAATGGAGACATGAATCATGGAGTCCATTCCCATGGAAACACCATAGGGATGGAGGACAACATGCACGCCCTCTTTTTCATTGTGTTCGATATGGTATTCGCCGTCATCTATCTGCGCAGAGGCCGTACCGTTTTGATATTCCGGCCAGTTGTTGGTGTGGGTGTCGAACTGGTCCTCATACATGACAGACATCTCCCTCAGGGCGGAAGATATCTCGGGCTTATGATCTTGCGCATAGGATATATGTGATATAAATAGAGCGGCCATTATATAAACTGCGAGACTAATTGTTCTCATCTTTTTCATGCGGTCACCTCTTTATGAATAGTTTGCACTGGCAATAGGCCGAACATAGCTTACTAATAAGCAATAATTGTGCAAACAATGCAACTATCTGAATTGAAATGATATTAACGTTTCTACTCAGCTTCTAACTGTCATCAAAGAGTCAGAGATGACGAATAATTGACGTATTCACGGCGATGGGTAAAACAATTGTTACCGAAAGGAAGGGGCTGGGGATGTACTATTTTAGATGAATGAACTGTTATTATCATTCGATCTTGTATTGCGTTCATGAAGGAGTTTCTCCAATGAATACATCAGGTTTTGATCCAAAAAGGAGGAAGCTTTTGAAAGGGAAATCGTTGATATGCTCAATCGAGGCTCACAGACGTTATATTTATATCTATGAAATGAGATACCACCATGCTCTATAGCAATACAATTTATATCAAGATTTATGAGAATCGAATCTATATACGAAATATAGATGATCGACAAGAAATTGAACTTTCAGCTTCATTGCCTTTTTCAACAGAAAGGCTGCTGATCGGTAATT
Organism: Thermodesulfovibrionia bacterium; assembly: GCA_945786855.1. Lineage (GTDB taxonomy): Bacteria > Nitrospirota > Thermodesulfovibrionia > UBA6902 > UBA6902 > CALZGI01. The sequence goes on from CALZGI010000057.1 coordinate 5,348, forward strand.
TTACGAGAGCTAAGGCACTCTTAATAAAAGGTATAAAAATAGTAATGGGGAAGAAGTTTCATCCACCAGCGATCGTAATGCATCCGATAGAAAAGATTGATGGCGGCTTATCACAGGTCGAGGAAAGAGTACTGGAAGATTTGGCTGTTGTCGCAGGGGGGCAGAAAGTGTGTGTGTGGGTCGGTCATGAGTTGACTGATAATGAAGTATTGCTTCAACTTTAGTTATATAACAAATTCATAAATAAAGCTTTAACATGGAATGTGCATGAAGGGGTTTTGAAGCAGGGGAAAATAATAATCAGCCATGACGAGCATGGAGCAGAAAATTATGAGGAGCATCAATAATGAGCGCTGCCAGAGAACACAGGCTTCCAACTGAGTATATAGAAAATATTGAATCTGTGAAAGCAATTGAGGATCCTGACTGCTCGAGGGTTCAGGAAAAACTGGGGATTTATAAAACTACTTTACTATGGAATGAGGATGGTTTGTAATGGGAGTGATGCTTACGTCATAATTTGAGCTTTGGATTAAAAGACACATCCCCTGCAATACTGTTGCAGGGGATGTGTCTTAAAAGCTTGCTTATTAATAATGTTTTTCCGGCAAATATCTCTCCCGAAGCATTGTGTCAGGACTGAGCTGACAGTTCTGATGTACAGTGCGGACACCTTGATGCTTTGATCGGGATCGTGGTAAAGCAGAAAGAGCAGTCTTTTGTTGTTGGATCTGCTGGAGCTTCTTCTTTTTTCATGTTGTTTAATCCCTTGATGACCATGAAGATTGCAAAGGCCACGATTAAAAAGGAAATGATCGTGTTAATAAATAATCCGTAGTTGATCGTGACCGCTCCTGCAGCTTGAGCCTCAGCCAGCGTTGAAAAAGGTCCTGCAGATGCCCCTTCTTTAACAGTCAGGAAAAGATTTGAAAAATCAACTCCTCCCATTAAAAGACCGATGGGCGGCATAAGAACGTCAGCAACGAGGGATTTTACAATAGTCCCGAACGCTGCTCCGATGATAATTCCGACGGCCATGTCGACTACATTACCCTTCATGGCAAACTCTTTAAATTCTTTTAACATTCTTTACTCCTTTCCGTGGAGTGCTCCTCCACAATGTACTGATGCGAATCTATAATTTTATTAAGATGAATTATATCACATAGTTACATATTGTCAAGACTAATATCTGGTCGTTTTCTGTAGCGAAGAAACTTACCAGAAATAACATGCATTAGCATAACCTCATATTTCCGGCGCAATAAAAATTCTCCCGCCATAAGGCTTATAGAATTAATTTAAGATTATTTATCAAAAACCGTATAGAGAATTGAGAGTTAAATAAAGGGGTAAATATGATATGAATACTTCCGAAGATTCCCAAAAAAACGAGTCGAAAATAAATACAAGAATCAGGCACGCCCGGATTGCTGCAATGGTTTCGGGTACAATAACATTCGCGGGAGCAATAACGATCATTGTTAATCAAAAACAGCAGGGGATATCATTGTTGAACATACTGTCCCTGATTGACGTGGTCTTTATTTTCGGTATGGCCTATGGCATATACCGAAAAAGTCGGGTATGCGCAGTCCTGATGTTTGAATATTTCCTTTTCAGCAAAGTATTCAACATATCTGCATCACCCCACTTCAATACAGGGGTTTTTATGATTGGTATTATCTTTCTCTATTTCATGTTCCAGGGTATCAGCGGAACCTATGCCTACCATAAATGTAAATCATGCAGAGAGGGATCAGCAGATTCCAGACCCTTTGGTTCAATACTGGCCGGGTCCTGCGGATTAATTGCCTATGTCCTCGTGTTGCCCGTCATATTGATATGAATGGTTGTTCTCTTGTTTTTTAGTTGTTCTTGAATCTCATTTGTTTTTGTATACTGTCGATGGACAGGGTTACGTTCCCTTTGAGAAGGAAGCCTACCTTGTCGCCCAGAAAATCTGAATTATATACTTCATCGATAAAATGACCATCAACATAAAAACGGACTGTGTCTTTCTTTTTGACGATTTTAAGGGATTTCTGAGAATCATTGCCGATAAAAATATTGTCAATCTCTCCACTGGCAAGTTCCACAGTATTTCCGTCGAGGACTTTTATTACAGAATACATATGACCATCCCGGATTTGAAATGAATAAGTATTTTCACTGTCCCGAGCGCCAAATATAATTCCATAAGAATAATCACCGAAACCTCTGACTGAAATGACCGAGACACGAAACATAAAATCCATATCTGAAGGAGTTCCGTCAGGGTAAAGAACAATGCGTGATTTCTCAATGGACCTGTTTTGCAGTTTATATGATCCATCTTCGATCTGTCCTGACGCGGTGCTTTCCTGAAAGACCGGCCACCGACTTTCACGACTGCTGAAATGTTCCTCATAATTTACATACATCTCCCTCAGGGTCGGCGACATTCCTTCTTGATGCGCCTGAAGATCAGTAAGCATGAGAGGCTTTATGTTTGCATCAGGTAAGTGCTCTGCTCCGATTTGTTCTATCCCCTTGTCTATTTCAATAGACTCTGTTTTTTGGAGGGCATCTTTCTCTTCCTCTTCTCTTTCATCCATAAGTGGTTCAGATAGAGTGACAGGCTGCAATTCTTCCTTTAAATTTTCCACTCTATTCTTTATTGATGATTCAGCCCTTTCAGTTTCCTTGCGATTCAAGTTTGAGGAAATTGGTTCTGATTCATTTCTTTCAAATGAATCTGCGTCTGCAGGGGCCTCTTTTTTAGCAGGGTATGTTGTGTCGGTATCCCTGTCAAGTGCCTTATCCTGTTCTGCTTTATGTACTGTACTTTCAACCGGGGAATGTATTTCTGTCAAAGAATCTCTATTCCCGGTCAATGGGGCTGCAGGTGATTCACTCTTCGATAATGAAGGTTCTTCCGGTAAAATATTATTCGTTCCCTCTGCCGTTCCATTGTTCTCTGAAAGTTCATGCTCTGCAGACTGAATCATGCTATTGCTTTCTAATGCTTCTTCTGCCCTTTCTGATACGATGATGCCTTCCATATTCTCATTCATGTCCGGTTCAAACGTATCATCAGCCGCATTTTCTCCATATGCCGAACCTGTTCCTGGAGAAGCATCAATGTTCTCATATTCGGGGAAATCCGGCTCATAGTCACTTTCCACAAAAGATCCAGACGTGTCATCGACGACTCCGAGGGAGTCATCATCTGCTATGCCGGGCTCATAATTGCCTTCCCTGTGATCAGTTTCTTCGAGCGCGGCAAGATTTTCTGCAGGGCTGTCAGAATACTCCTCGGAATCAATGAGGTATTCATTTTCCGCGCTGTCATCAGAAGGCATGGGAGGTTCATATGCTTCCTGAACATCTGACAGGATACTTTCCACAGGCTCGTCTGTTTCATAGGGCACACTTTCTTGATACGCGCTGAGTTCCCCCTTGTCTGAATTGATCAGCCATAAAAATACAACTATTCCTGAAATAGTGCTGATGAATAAGCCGAGAAGGACAGTCATCCACCTGCTCTTCTTTCTCCGTTTCCTTTTTTTCGTGACTGGCCTGTCGCAAAGGGGCGCTTGTGGCTGGGAAAATTCGATAACATCAGTATTCAGAGGGCGAATATTGTTTTTTTCGACTGGCTGTTCATAGAGGATCTCCAAATTACCGATATTAGCTGGAAGCTCAATATCACTGACATGGGGAACATTGGAATTCCTGATGTCACCCTGTTTCACCTGTAAGGATACATTCTCCCCTGATGGTTTATTCTTCGTTGCAGTACCCGTCTCTTTTGATTTGTCGTTGATACTGCTGACAGACTGGCTTTGTGAAGATGATTTCTTCACATGGGGATTCCAGCTTTCTGCATTCTTTATATCATCATCATGAAGCATGAGTTCAGACCCCTCCCTTTGCGGGCAATAAAAACCCTGTTTATTGATTCTTTATCTGAATATAACGATTTGACTCACATTAAATATGTGATGCTGCTCACAATTACAGAATATATAAATGAAAGAGGCTGCAGTATGACTCTCTTTCAGGTGTGATTGAAAGCCATGCAGAACCTGTGATCAGAATTACAGATACTCAATTGAATATCCTTTATTATGAAGGTTGGAATGGAAATTACAGTCTATGAACTCTATCAACAATTTATTCAATATAACACCGCACCCGATTGTCTGAATCAAAGGGTGATGAGCAGAGGAGGCAGCATATTGTGAGAGCAAGCCTGAAAAATAAAAGTCTTGAATACGGAAGGTTCGGTATTTTCAAGAAGGCCATGAACATAACCAGAAAAGCAATGAAAATGGAACGTGATTATGCAGAAGCATTGCTTCAGGGTCAGGCCTATGATAATGTCGGCATGTACAGGGAAGCGGTCAAAGCGTATAAGCAGGCTGTGCTTATCGAACCAGGAGTTTCTGATGCATATTACGGTCTCGGGAATGCCTATAAAAAGCTCGGAAAATTTCAGGAAGCAGTAGCGGCATTTCAACAGGCTGTCTATGCAAACCCGAAAGATGCAAATGGATATTTCAGTCTTGGGAACGCCTATGGTAAAATTGGGGCCTTCCGGGAGGCGACCATTGCACTGAAGCGAGCAGTACAACTAAGACCATTTTCTTCAGAAGGGCATAAAAGTCTTGGCATTTATTACGGGAGGCTGAAAATGTATCAAGAAGCACAGCAGTCTCTCAGGCACGCGCTGAAGATAGAACCGAACAGTGCACATGCCCGTTTTAATCTGGCTCTTGTTTGTCTGGAGCTCCATGACAGGAACGGGGCATTGAAGGAGTATACTATTCTGCAGAATATTTCCCCAAAAACAGCTGATAAGCTTTCGAAAAGGCTTGACCGCCAATCCAACCCTGGGAGTAATCTGTTATAATGAAACCATTATGGCTTTTGGCTTTTTCAAGAAGAAGATCCAGGATGTCCTTCCCGGTAAGGTAACAACCGACAGAGAGGAGCTTTTTTGCTACGGATTTGATGCTTCATCGACAGATGGGGCTCCGTCGGCTGTAGTGAGGCCCGAGAATGCGGAAGAGGTGTCAGAGGTCGCTGCATTTGCATTTGAAAATAATGTACCCATTGTCCCGCGGGGTGCAGGAACAGGCATGACCGGTGGAGCAGTTCCACTGAAAGACGCTGCAATTCTCTCCTTTGAAGGAATGAACCGTATCATCGATATTGACGCCGAAAACATGATTGCAGTTGTGGAGCCGGGGGTAATTAACTCGCACCTTCAGGAGAAACTTGAGGATAGAAACCTCTTTTATCCGCCTGACCCGGCAAGCATGAAATTTTGTACCCTCGGCGGCAATGTGGCAGAGAATGCCGGTGGCCCAAGGGCAATAAAATATGGAGTGACAAAAGACTATGTTCTCGGTCTTGAGGCGGTTCTTCCCGATGGAAGGATTTTGACGACCGGCGGACCGACCTACAAAGGCGTTGTGGGATATGATTTAACACGGCTTCTTGTTGGATCCGAGGGGACTCTCGGGATTATAACAAAGATATTTCTGAAGGTAGTGCCTGTTCCGGAAGAAACGGTTACTCTCCTGTGTACTTTTTCAAAACTGGAGGATGCTGCCCGGGGAATCACTAAAATAATATCATCTTCCATCATCCCCCGCACACTTGAATTTATGGATAATGAGTCTATCCGCGCTGTCGAAAATTATAAAGCATTCGGACTGCCCGTTCATGAAGAAGCGCTTCTGTTGATTGAGGTGGACGGATCCCGGGCTGCCGTGAATGAGGAGGCTGAAAAAATAGTCGCTATTTGCAGTGATTTCCATGGAACGGTCAGTGTAGCCGGAGATATCTATTCGAAACAGAGTATCTGGGAGGCCCGAAGATCAATTTCCCCGGCGCTCTACCATATAAAGCCGAATAAGATAAATGAAGACATTGTTGTGCCCAGGGGGAAGATACCTGAGATGCTGGCTGTATTAAGGGACATTGCGGAGAAAAAAGATCTCACAATTGCTAACTTCGGCCATGCAGGCGACGGGAATATTCACGTTAATATAATGACAGACAAAAATGATGAAGAAGAGTATGGACGGGCAAAAGATTCTGTCAAGGACATTTTCGAAGCAACGCTGAAGCTGGGAGGAACCATTTCCGGTGAACATGGAATAGGGCTTACAAAAAAACAGTATGTTGGTATGGAGCTGTCAGACACGAGTATAGAAATAATGAAAAATATAAAGGACGTCTTTGACCCGAAAGGCATTCTGAATCCCGGCAAGATGTTTCCCCCTGATTGATTTTGTCCCGGAGGGGCATACTGTTTGATTCCGCAATAAAGAGCAGATATGTGCTGAATACCCTTGAGATAATACCCGTTATATGTGGCGGGGTTTGTTTATAAAATACTTTCAGTAGCCATGGGGAACCTCCTGATAATTTAATTGATTTTAGTGGTATCCCGGGGCACGTATTTTTTAACTTTCAATTTAGGCACCGGTTAAGATAAAATATTGAGCTATTGAGCACTGAAAAATTGCGGAAAAAAATTATAGAGAACAGGAGCGAATTGACCATGAAACTTATTTTAAAGGAAGATGTAGAGAATCTTGGAGATATGGGAACCATTGTTGAAGTAAAAAATGGATATGGAAGAAATTATCTCTTGCCGAGGAACCTGGCTGTAGACGCAAATCCGAAAAACATCAAGGAATTTGAACATCAGAAAAAAATTATCCTTTCAAAGGCAAAAAAAGTAAAACAGTCAGCAGAAGACCTTGCTGAACAAATATCGAAGTTGTCTATCATTATTGAGGCACAGGCTGGAGAAGAGGATAAGCTTTTCGGCTCTGTGACATCCAAAGATATAGCTGAAGCTATTGCCCAGCAGGGAGTGAAAGTAGACAAACGCAAGGTACTGCTGGAAGAACCGATAAAGCGCATTGGTATTCATGAAGTAACAGTTAAAGTTCATCAGGACGTAAATGCTTCCGTTAAGGTTGAGGTAAAGAAGACAGGTGCTGAAGAAGTTTAGAGGCATATTCAATGCTTGAACCCCTCCGGAATGAAAATGGGTTGGAAGGCGGATCTGTTGTTAAGCCGAGGGCCAGCCTCGACCGTCTGCCGCCTCAGAATATTGAAGCTGAACAGTCTGTTATCGGAGCCGTACTTCTTGAAAATGAAGCAATCGGTTCCGTCATCGAAAACCTCACTGCAGACGATTTTTATAAAAGCGCCCACCGATTGATCTTCATGTCCATGATCGAACTGTATGAAAAGAATGAGCCCATTGATCTAATTACTCTTACTGAGCAGCTGAACAGGAAAGAGCAGCTTGATCAGATTGGCGGCGCTTCCTATCTCAGTTCCATTGTGAGTTCGGTACCTACTTCTGCAAATGCCAAATATCATTCAAAGATAATTAAAGAGAAGGCCATTTTAAGAAACCTGATTACGACTGCGACAGAGATCGTGACGAACAGCTATGACACCGAGCAGGATGTTCACGAACTGCTTGACCAGGCTGAGACGAAGATTTTCAACATTTCGGAGAAGGCGATCAGACAGAGCTATGTACATATCAAGAACGTCGTGAAAGACACTATTGAACTCGTTGACAAGCTGTTTGACAAAAAAGAACGGATAACCGGACTGGCAACGGGATTTAGCGATCTGGATGAAGCGACAACAGGGTTTCACCCCGGCGATTTAATAGTTATCGGTGCACGGCCGGGAATGGGAAAGACTGCTTTCTGCCTGAATATAATAACTCATTCCGCGATCGAAGAAAATGTGCCGATAGCCATATTCAGCCTCGAAATGACCAAGGAACAGATTGTTTTAAGAATGCTCTGCGCGGAAGCAGAAGTTGATTCCAAGGCCGTTCGTTCAGGATATCACAGCAAAGAAGACTACCGCAAACTTGTCAATGCTGCTGGAAGACTTTCTGAGGCCCCGATATATATCGACGATTCATTTAATACAATTCTTGATATACGGGCTAAAGCCAGAAGACTGAAGGCGGAGCATGGTCTGGGAATGATCGTAATTGACTATCTGCAGCTCATGAGTGGTGTCGGGGCTTATACTGCGCGTGAACAGGTCATTTCTGAAATTTCAAGATCACTGAAAGCCCTTGCAAAGGATTTGTCAATACCTGTTATTGTTATCAGCCAGTTGAACAGGAGTTGTGAGATGCGCGGAGAAAAGAAGAACCCCATAATTGCTGATTTGAGAGAGTCAGGCGCAATAGAGCAGGATGCTGATACCATACTTTTTCTCTACAGAGATGAATACTACAAAAAGCAGGATTCCACAAAAAAGGGTTTAGCTGAACTTGACATAGCAAAACAGAGGAACGGACCGACCAAGGTCATTGATCTTGCTTTTCTGGAAAAATTTACCAAGTTTAAAAATCTTGCCGACCATGAGTACCAGGAGTATTGATCCTGTGGACGCATATTCGGCGTCGGGATTTTTGAATGTGAAACACTCCTCATCGGGAGGTTAGAGCCATGATACGGGAACCGGCCGTTGCGGGACAATTCTATGAATTATCACCTTCGCGACTTTCGAATCAGGTTGATGATTACATTGAGACAGGGGCTGAAAAAGAATATGCACTCGGTGTTGTTTCTCCCCATGCCGGGCTGATGTACTCGGGGAGGGTTGCAGGCGCCACATATTCCAGAATTTCCTTTCCCCGCACCTTTATCCTGCTTGGTCCGAACCATACAGGACTTGGGAGCCCTGTCTCGATGATGTCAGCTGGTGCATGGAAGATGCCGACCGGACAGGTGCAGATAGATGAGGAACTTGCGGGAAGAATAAAAAACCATTCGGAATCCATATCCGAAGTTGTATCCGAGGACAGCCAGGCACATCAAATGGAACACTCTCTTGAGGTACAGCTTCCTTTTATCCTCCACTACTCTTCTCAGGCCGCCATAGTTCCAGTCACCATGATGTCCGCGTCGCTTGACACCTGCAGGGCATTTGGAGAAGCCCTGGCAGACATAATACAGAATACGGAGTACAAAGTTACCATTATTGCAAGTTCCGACATGAGCCATTATGAAACCGATTCAGCAGCAAGAGAAAAAGACAGGATGGCCATCGACAGAATTGCTGCCCTGGACCCTGAAGGACTTTACCGTACAGTCAGAGATGAAAGAATCAGCATGTGCGGTGTCATTCCTGTTACGACCATGCTCTTTGCGGTCAATACGTTGGGAGCAAAAGAAGCTGTTCTTGTCAGGTATATGACATCGGGTGAAATAAGCGGAGACCTCGATTATGTAGTCGGGTATGCCGGGATGCTGATAAAGTGAGATTGAGCGGCAGCTTTTTATCCGGGTACACTGCACATGGGGCAGAGACGGCATGCCCTCTCCCTCTTAAGAAGGATGAACCCGGAATGAGCATACGGTCTGCCTTTATTGCTTGAAATTATCGGGAAATCAAAGTAAAATATTGTCTGCTGTTTATTCCTTTTCATCGCCTTTGAGACATTACAGATCACTATGAAATCCTGTTTGATTTCATAGTACATCTATACCGTGACAATGTCGTTCATTGATTAAAAAACGGCGTACATATTAAGATTAATAACGTTCTTCAGAAATGGGGGTTGCATGATTAAAAAAAGAATTTCACGAATAATGTTTGTCCTCTTTGCTGTGTGTCTGCTCGCAGTGTTTCCCGGAAGATTCCTTGCAGCTCAGGAAACAGCGACAGGTCAGCAGAAAGCATCCTGTATTACATCGAAATGTCATGCCACCATGGGCACAGAAAAATTTGTTCACGGACCGGTAGCTGCCGGTGAATGCGCTGTCTGCCACGGTGAATCGTCAAAACATAAGGACAAGCCGGATAAATACAAATTTAAACCTGTTGAAAATGTAGCAGCACTGTGTTATGAATGTCATGAAAAATTTCAGGCAAGGAAATTTACCCATTTACCGGTAGAAGAAGGGGAATGTGTAGCATGCCACAACCCCCACGGGTCTGCCAATAAGTTCCAGCTGACGGCCAAGGGAGGGGAACTCTGTTTTGAATGCCATGACGAGGAAATTGTGCAGGGTAAATTTGTTCATGGACCTGCTGCTGTAGGAGGATGTGTGGCATGCCATGAACCACATACATCGGATTACGAAAAGAACCTCAGGGCCGAGGGCTCCAATCTGTGCTACATGTGTCACGTAGACAAGGCGGAGGCAATCCAGAGTGCAGAGTATGTTCATCAGCCCGTAGCAGATGATTGCGCAAACTGTCACAATCCGCATTCCGCCCCGAAAGAGTTTATGCTGCAGGCTGAATCTCCGGTGCTCTGCCTCGACTGCCATGATGACAAGAAAGAAGAGATCGACAATGCTTCTGTAAAGCACGCGGCTATTGAGGTTGACAGGAACTGTCTCAACTGTCACGATGCCCACATGTCGAATATTGCCATGAATCTGACCATGGAGCCTCTCGATTTGTGTTTGAGCTGTCACAACAAGAGCTATCAGGGAAATGATGGAACGACCATTATGGACATGAAGAAGTGGCTGGTGGAAAACACCGACCATCACGGTCCGATACAACAAAAGGACTGTTCCGGGTGTCATAACCCGCACGGCTCGGCAAACTTCAGAATATTGAGGAACCCCTATCCTGAGTCCTTTTACAAACCCTTTGCGACGGAAAACTACAACCTGTGTTTCAGCTGCCATGAGAAGACAATCGTCCTCAATCCCGAAACGACCAAGCTGACGAACTTCAGAAACGGGAATGACAACCTTCACTTCCTGCATGTAAATAAGCCGGTGAAGGGCAGGACCTGCCGCGCATGTCATGAAACCCACGCAAGCAATCATCCGAAGCACATTAGAGACGCAGTCCCCTTTGGCTCATGGGAACTGCCCGTTAACTTCCAGAAGACTGGTACAGGCGGAAGCTGTGCGCCGGGATGTCACAAACTGAAAAGATATGACAGGGATAAAAAGGAGATTAACGGATGATTCAGATAATTCTGAGCCTAATAATTTCCCTTTTGTTTGTACCTGCTTCTTTCGGGATCAGCATATCTGCCGGGGAAGAGGCACCATCATTTAATCTGAAATCTACGGAGGGAGGATCCCTGTCCCTTAATCAGCAGAAGGGCACTGTGACGGTCATTATCTTCTGGCGGACCGATCAGGAGCGGTCGATACTTGCGCTGAAGGATGCGAATGATATTCTGAAGAATTATAAGGGCAAGGGCATGCAGGTACTCGGCATCATTGAAGACAGTGATGACATTAAATTGGCAAAAAAGATTATTGCAGAGAACGGAATGACCTTTCCACTGCTTATTGACAGGGACAGGAAGGTATACAGCGACTACGGGATCAGGGTATTTCCTACTTCTGTGATTGTAGACAGGGAGGGCGCTATTGCCTATGATATCCCGAGCCATCCTCTGACATATAAGACAAAGCTGAGGGGATACATTAAAAAAGTCCTGGGAGAGATAAATGAAAGCGAACTGAAGGACGTCGTTTCTCCTCACACAGCAGGAACTGATCAAGGATCACTGGAGGCGCAGAGGCAGTATAATCTGGCGCTTAAATTTACTGAATCGGGCCTGCTGGACATGGCAGTCAATAGTGTGACGAAATCCATAGAGGCCAGGCCTGATATGTTGAAAGCCCACATCCTCCATGGTTTTCTCCATCTTGAGCTGAAGGATACAGATCAGGCGCTGAATGCATTTAAAAGGGCCCTTGAATTGTCACCCGGTTCAAATGACGCGAAAACAGGACTTGGAGGAGCACTTATTTTAAAAGGCGACCTCGATAGGGCCATTGAAGTGCTTGAACCAGCAACTGTGGCTAATCCCTATCCTCAAATGACCTATTATGAACTCGGCAAGGCATATGAAAAGAAGGGTGAGAAAGATAAATCTATAGAAATGTACAAAAAAGCGATAGAGAAAATCATAAAAAAACAGATTCTGCCGTCCTCTATCTCTCGATGTAAATAATTTTCGTCTCTTCTGACATGTACGAATCATTCCGGACTGTTGTTTTTCGTCTGTGAAAATAGTACAGTAGTTCACGGATCTTAGTGCACAATTGATCCTAAATTAGTTTGATTATGGTCTCTGTCCTTTCATGTTGAAACGACTTCAGAAAAATATAAGAATCGCTGATGTGATCTTTCCCCTGTCTCTCCCGGTGATAGTTTTCTTAATTGTGTTTCTCTTCGCCCCTGCGTATGCAGAAGGAGCTGTAAAACTTCACTACCCTCCGGACAAGGTCATCATGGAACTGGAACTTGTGAATTTTTCTCTCGAAGTATCTGGAGGCTCTGCTGATATCATAAAGGTCAGGAAAAATGGGAATGAGATACAAAGCATAACTCCCGATGAAGCATTTGAATGTTTTGCTGTCCCACTAAACCTTGGCGAAAACGCAATTACTGTCAGTGTGTTGAAAGATGGACTTGAGGTGTTTACATCGGGAGTAACCGTTTATCGAAGGTCTGATCTTGAAAGTCAATATGCGAAACCTCCCGCCGCTTACCGGAAAGACTATTTTCATATGAAAGATTTTCCCCAATGCACAGCCTGTCATATCCTGGACGCGAAAGACCATGACATGAAACCCGTAAGCTTCAATTCTTATGGAGCAGGCACCGCGGGCGGGGAAACCAAAGGTGCTGCTGTATCGACCTGTTACTCATGCCATAAAAAAATGGCTTCTTATCCCTATGTTCACGGACCGGTTGCGGTATGGAGCTGCCTCAGCTGCCACGACAGGGACTCGGAAAGAACATACTCTGTGAAAAAACCTGATACGGAAGTGTGTTTCCGTTGTCATAAAGAGCAGAAGGATGACTGGGAGTCCAAGAAGTATACCCATGGGCCTGTCACAATCGGAAAGTGTGCCATATGCCATAGCCCCCATGCATCGCAATACCCATACAATCTTTATAAGCCCACATGGGATCTCTGCGTGAACTGCCATGCTGAAAAAGGGAGCGGGAAACATGTCCTCGGGGATTCTTTTTCTATTGAGGGGCATCCAACGAAAGACAGGCCGGATCCTGTAAGGATCGGCAAGGAGCTTTCCTGCGCGAGCTGTCATAGTCCTCATGCGTCAAATTACGAGCATCTCTGGGCTTTTGAAGCAGAATCAATTTTCGATCTGTGCAAAAAATGCCACTTCGACAAGTGATGCACTACCTGGTTTCGGTAGTCTTTCTGTCATTGAATGAGATAAAAGGCTATCTGTTGCGATTTAGTGAGATCGTAGAAAACCTGGGTATATGTGACAGGAACTCCCTTGAAATGAAACGTTAGCAGCGCCCCGGAATGCTGTCCTTCTTGGATTTAAGTTCTCGCAAACTGTTATAATGAGCATTCAATTTTTTTAATCAAGGAGCCACTATGAGCAAAATGGATGTAGTAGTACCGACAAAGCTGACCCTGGAATCAAAATTTAAATTTCGATGCCACAAAGGAATAAAGTGCTTTACCCATTGTTGCAGAAATATCGAAATCCTTTTGACTCCCTATGACATTGTGAGGTTAAAAAACAGATTGGGAATGTCTTCCGAAGTTTTTCTTGATACCTATACGCATATGAAAATCGATGAAAAATCCTCCCATCCCCATGCCATACTCAAAATGACCGACGATAAGGACAAAAAATGTCCCTTTGTGACGGAAGAAGGGTGTACTGTGTATACTGACCGCCCCGCTAACTGCCGTTATTATCCTATCGGGCAGGGGACGTTTAAAAAAGAAGGGGAAGACGGGCCGGTGGAAGAGGAGTTTTATTTTTTCATTAAAGAGGATCATTGTTACGGATATCATGAGAAGAAGGAATGGACAATTGAATCATGGCGGAAAGACCAGGAAGTCGATTACTATGACAGCGTGAACAGGGAGTGGAAAGCGCTTCAGTTGCGGAAGAACCTCCCCGGACATGCAGAACTTAGTGAAAGTAAACAGTTTCAGTTTTATATGGCCAGCTACGATCTCGACAGGTTCAGAAGGTATATATTTGAGAGTGATTTTTTGAATGTTTTTGATATAGATGATGAGACGATAGAAAAAATCAGGGACGATGAAGTTGAGTTGATCCAGTTCGGAGTCAAATATATAAAATACGTGATGATGCTCGAAGAAACTCTGAAACTGAAAGAGGGCGCTAAAAAGAACAAGAAGAAGTAAACCCTGTTTCGATGTAACATGTCATTTCTTTTTTAAAAAAATATATAAATTCAAGGAGGTCTAAATATGGACTGGGGAATGAAAAACCGTATGGCACACGTAACGAAACCGGATGGGAAGTGTTTCTTTCTACCTATTGATCATGGATATTTTCTCGGGCCCACGAGTTGTCTTGAGAAGCCGGGAGATACTATCAAACCCATACTGTCATATGCGGACGCGCTTTTTGTAACGAGGGGGGTATTGCGTAATTCGATTGACCCATTAAAGAGCAAGCCCATAATCCTGAGGGTATCGGGCGGGAGCAGCGTGATTGGTGAGGATCTTGCGAATGAAGAAATTACAACATCCGTTGAAGAAGCTCTTCGATTGAATGCAATGGCGGTTGGCATGTCAATATTCGTTGGAAGTAAATATGAGAAGCAGACGATTACAAACCTTGGAAAACTTGTGAACGAATGTGAGAGATATGGCATACCTGTGATGGCGGTTACCGCGGTCGGAAAGGAGCTTGCAAAACGTGATGCACGGTACCTTTCCCTGTGTTCGAGAATTGCCGCCGAGCTGGGTGCCCGCGTTGTGAAAACATACTGGTGTGAGGATTTTGATAAGGTTACAAATGCCTGCCCGGTGCCTATAGTCATAGCTGGAGGGCCGAAATGCAAGACCGAGCTTGAAGTTTTCAAGTTTGTCCATGATGGTTTGCAGAAAGGCGCCATAGGTGTGAATCTTGGAAGGAATGTATGGCAGCACAAATTCCCTGTCGCAATGATGAAGGCGCTTCATGCTGTTATTCATAAGAAAGCGAGTCCGAAAGAGGCGGATGAAATCTTCAAGGATATGAAGAATAAATCGAAAAGCAGGTAATTGTACAGATCCTTCCCGAGCAGGGGGAGAGATAACTGTTTCTGACGCAATCGGCGCAAGAGCACGGCTATTTATCAGAGGTATCAGTCGCAGTAAGGGGCGTTATGAATGTTTTGATGTATTACAGTAACAGTGACGTCAGGGTTGAAGAACTTCCTGTACCGAAGATAGGTGCAGGAGAGTTGCTTATCAAGGTTCATGCGAGCGGCATATGTGGAAGTGATGTGATGGAGTGGTATCGCATCAAAAAAGCCCCCCGTGTTCTCGGCCATGAAATTACCGGAGAAATTGTTGAAACAGGTGAGGGGGTGGAGAAGTTCAAAAAAGGAGACAGGGTATTTGTATCCCATCATGTCCCCTGCAACACATGTTTCTATTGTCTCAATGGATATCACACTGCCTGTGAGACATTGCACAGTACCAATTATGACCCCGGGGGGTTTGCCGAATATATTCGCATTCCCGAAATAAATGTTCGGAGCGGTGTATACATTCTTCCTGACACCATGTCATATGATGAGGGTACCTTTATTGAACCTCTTGCCTGTGTCGTTCGCGGGCAGAGATTGTCAGGGCTGAAACCGGGAAACTCGGTTCTGGTTCTTGGCAGTGGAATATCAGGGCTGATTCACATAAACCTGGCAAGGGCCCTTGGAGCAGGCCGGATTATTGCCACTGATATAACCGGATACCGACTGGATGCGGCACAGCGTTTCGGAGCTGATGCTGTGATAAATGCCGGGGAGGACGTCAGGGCGAGATTGCTGGAAGTGAACGATAACAGGCTGGCTGACCTCGTTATTGTCTGCGCGGGAGCCCTTTCAGCGTCAACTGCCGCACTGAATTGCGTTGAAAGGGGGGGCACCGTTTTATACTTTGCCGTTCCCGAACCGGAAATAATGGTTCCCGTTCCGATGAATGAGCTGTGGCGGAATGAAATAACCTTAATGACTTCCTACGGAGCAAGTCCCGTTGATCTCGAAGTAGCCCTGAAGATGATGGAGAATGAACGGGTCCAGTTAAGGGACATGATTACGCACAGACTGCCCTTTAAGGACGGTACCCTTGGTTTTCAACTTGTTTCTGAAGCAAAAGAATCAATAAAAGTAATCTTTGAACCCCAGGGAAAATCGGACAAAAAATAATAAACCTTTTGGAGGAGAGTATATGTCATTAGTAGTGGTTGGCTCGGTTGCATTTGATTCTGTTAAAACCCCTTTTGGGGAAGTGGATGAAGTCCTTGGCGGATCGGGGACATATTTCTCGACGGCGGCAAGTTATTTTACCGACGTTTCGCTCGTCGCAGTTGTGGGCACCGATTTTCCTGAAAAGCATCTCACATTCCTGAAGAGCAGAAAGATTGACATAGAAGGGATTGAAAAGTCGGAAGGGAAAACATTCAGGTGGAAAGGTGAATATGGATATGAATTAAATGAAGCCCGTACACTGGATACACAACTTAATGTATTTCAGACGTTTAAGCCGAAACTTCCCGAGACCTACAAAGATAAAAAAGTAGTCTTTCTTGCAAATATAGACCCTGACCTGCAGAGAGATGTGTTGAAGCAGGTGAAAAAACCGGACCTCATTGCCTGTGACACCATGAATTTCTGGATAGAAGGGAAAAGAGATTCATTGCTGGAGACCCTGAAACTGGTTGATATCCTCCTTATCAACGATGGCGAAGCCCGGGAGCTGTCAGGGGAGCCCAATCTGGTCAAGGCTGCCGCAGTTATACATTCATTTGGTCCGAAAACGCTGATCATAAAGCGGGGGGAATACGGTGCGCTCATGTTCAGGGACGGAAAAATATTTTCGGCCCCGGCATATCCCCTTGAGTCGGTTTTTGACCCTACCGGAGCGGGAGACTGCTTTGCCGGGGGCTTCATGGGATACCTGTCCAGCACAATGAATTTTGAAGAAACAAACATTCGAAAGGCCATAATATTCGGAAGTGTAATGGCTTCGTTTAATGTTGAAGCCTTCAGTCTTGAAAAGATTAAGAGCCTGGACTACGGGGAAATTGAAAGCCGTTACAAGGAATTTAAGAGACTGACCCATTTTGAAGACTTGATCTGAACTTTCACATTTGAAGGATAAATGCCGTGCCGGTGTGTGAAAACGGTGATGCATTATGTATAGCGCTTCGTTAGATCGTTGAATATTCTTTCGACCTGCGCCCTTGTTTTTTTCAATGTGTCATTATTATTCACCCGGTAATCGGCTATTTTTTTCTGTTTTGTATTTGCGTTATTGTTGTTTATGTTTTTTAATTATTGGAGTATCTATTTAATTTAGGTGTCATTTTTTTATTGTTTTTCAT
>CALZGI010000058.1 GCA_945786855.1 Thermodesulfovibrionia bacterium
ATTCTGAGATACATGAAACATCCGATGAGAGCAAACAGGACAGGGCTTATCCATGGCGCGAGCCATGGCTGAAGTATCCCTGTGTTCCCGAGTGATATGCTCACCGAGTAGAGAAGCCAGTACATGACGCTCACGATTACTCCCAGTCCTGCTGACCGGACCCCGCCTCCCCAGCTTGAATTCAGGGCCAGTGCCACACCAAAGAGGATCATCACAAAATTTATTGTCGGATAGGCGAGTTTTTCATAAAGGCGGACTGTATATTTCAGGTTCTTGAAACCGGCCTTTTCGAGCCGGGAATAGTACGCGTAGAGCTCCATGAAATTCATTTCTTTCGGCTTGATGATTTCCTCTCTGAATATTTTGGGTTCTTCCAGGGACCGCGATACATAGGATTTGTGGTAATTCATGGTGCTGTTCCTGAAATCAAAGACTTTTGCCTTTTTCAGGTTCCAGACACCGTCTTCCCACTGGGCCCTGTCAGCTTCAATTCTTTCTTCAAGCCCGAAGGATGAATTAAATTTGAATATGCTCGCTTTTAATATCCGGTTTTTACGCTCCACAAATCCGCTTATACGGATTAGACTGCCGTCAAGGCCTTTCATCCACAGTGCTTTATCCCCGTGGCTGACCCTGGGTTCCCGTTTCAGAATTTTTACTTTTCTGATGTACGAAGCCTTTCTCGTTGCATCGGGGACAATTGTCTCACCGAGCAGTAACGAAGTCAGAGTGATTACAATTCCCAGGAGAAGGAAGGATGAGAAAAATTTTTTCGTGCTGTACCCCGATGCCTTAATAATAATCGTCTCACGCCATTTCGATGACATCCCGATAGTAATAAGTATGGAGAAGAGCGAGGCAAATGGGAGTGCATACAGGATTACTCTCGGGGCCTGCAGCAGCAGGTATGAAATAATCAGGTGGACCGGAGCCTTTTCCTCATAAAACTCCGCCCCTTTGTCAAAAAATTCTGCGACCGTCGCTATCGCGGTAAAGCTTAAAAGAATGATAATGAAGAATTTGAAGAATTCTTTTAAAAAGTATTTTTTTAATATTTTCATAATTGTATCGTTCCCTGAGTTAAAATCTTTTAATAGGCCGGTCCTTATGTGCAATTCGGACAAACAGGAGGGTAATGCCTCCGAATATCACATTCGGTGCCCATCCCCCGAGTGCCGGTGATAGTTCCGATGATTCTGCAAGACCCTCGCCCAGGATGAGAAGCATGTAGTAAAGAATGAGAATGGCAATGCTTAATGAAAAGCCCCCGAGACGTCCTATTTTTCCGATCCTGTTCGAGAGTGCCGGACCAAGGAGACCGAATATGAGACATGCAAAGGGAAGGGCGATTCTCCTGTTCAGCTCAATGGCCCATTGAATATTTGTCAGGCGGCCTTTCCAGAGATCTCCTGTTTTTATCTCGTCAGGTTTGACTTTGTCGGCAGTTTCTATTCCCGATGTCAGAATAAAGTCATATTCTGAAAAAGTCATTTCTGAAGAACTCTTCTCTGAATAGGTATGGACGATCCCGTTGTTCATGATAAGTTTTATTAAACCTTCCTCGGGGTATGACCTGATCGTGCCGCTTTCGGCAACAATAATTACGGGTTCATCAAGGGACTTGACACCTTCCCTGTAGATAAAGATCCCCTGGAACTTGTTCTCCCCCGGGATTTCTTTAACGTAAATAACAGTGCCTTTAAACACATCGGAAAAAGACTCTGCTTCAAAAGTCATGGAGGCCTTCTTCACTATTGTTTCATGCAGGGTCCGCTTGAAAGAATGCATGCTGCGGGGAAGAAGGTACAGGCTTACACTGAGCAGCACAATAAAGCATACTGTAGCGAGTGCCACGGCCGACCTTGATATTCCCCAGAAACTCATCCCGCTTGCTTTTAAGACAACGATTTCACTGTCTGTTGACATGCGGCCGTAGGTAAGGAAGATTGAGATGAGTATTGCCATCGGCACTGACAGCAGCAGTATTGAGGGCTGAAGGTACAAAAATATTTTCAGGATATCAAGAAAATCAGCTCCTTTGCCCATAAACAGTCGTGTCAGTCTGACAAACTTTTCCATGAAAAGGATAACTGACATGGAAAAGATTATCACTCCCAGGTTTTTAAACAGTTCTTTCAGTATTGTCTTGTGAAGAATCATCGGATTATCAGCTTTCAGTGGTTCTGCTTTTTGCGATAATAATTATAACAGCTAAAGAAAGATACTGACAGGCGAGAGGTGAGGGGCAATGGGCGAGAGGGAAAAAGACTTTCCTCTTGCCTCTTACCCATAGCCTCTTGCCCTATAGTATAGGCAGATACTTATTCAGTTCATAACGGTGAACCTGACTCCTGTATTCATTCCATTCAATTTTCTTGCTTGTGATGTAGTTACTGAATATGTGTTCTCCCAGGGCCTTACGGACTACGTCACTCTGTTCAGCTTTTTCAATTGCCTGAATCAGGTTGCCGGGAAGTGATTCAATCCCCAGCGCTTCTCTCTCATCGGTGCTCAGCTCGTAGATGTCTTTTTCAACAGGCTCCGGGAGCTCGTAATTCTTTTCAATTCCCTCCAGTCCCGCAGCGAGCATGACTGCAAAGGCCAGATAGGGATTGCAGGCCGGATCGGGTGACCGGAACTCAATTCTTGTTGCCTGCTCTTTGCCGGGCTTGTAAAGGGGAACCCTCACGAGAGCTGACCGGTTTCTCCTCGCCCATGCGATATAAACGGGGGCCTCGTAGCCGGGGATAAGCCTTTTGTAGGAGTTGACCCACTGGTTTGCAAAAGCCGTTATTTCCGGTGCATGCCTGAGAATGCCTGCAATGTATTTTTTGGCAATATCTGAAAGATAGTACTTGTCATTGGCATCGTAGAAGGCATTCCGGTTCCCCTTGAAGAGGGACTGATGGGTATGCATGCCGCTTCCATTCTGTCCGAAAATCGGTTTTGGCATGAAGGTGGCATAGCAGCCGTATTTTGTTGCCACTTCTTTTACGACTATTCTGTAGGTCATCACATTGTCTGCCATTGCAAGAGCTTCAGCAAACCGGAGATCAATTTCGTGCTGTGACGGGGCTACTTCGTGGTGGGAGTATTCTACCTTGATTCCCATTTCCTCAAGGGTAAGGACTGTTTCTCTCCTTAAATCGCTTGCGGCATCCAGTGTAGTGAGGTCAAAATACCCTCCCTCATCGAGGACTTCCGTCCCTTTGGAATTTTCAAAATAAAAAAACTCCAGCTCCGGCCCGAGGTAAAACGTATAGCCATATTCTTTTAACCGTGCAAGGTTTCTTTTTAAAGCATACCGGGGGTCTCCTTCATAGGGGCTTCCATCGGGATTCAGGATGTCACAGAACATTCTCCCCACAGCCTGTTCTTTCGGCCTCCAGGGAATGAGCTGGAACGTAGAGGGGTCGGGTTTTGCGATCATGTCACTTTCATCGATCCGTGCATAGCCCTTAATTGAAGATCCGTCGAATCCCATTCCTTCATCAAAAGCCGTATTCAGTTCTTCACTGGTAATGGCAAAACTTTTTATCTGGCCGAGGATGTCGGTAAACCAGAGCCGGATAAATTTGACATTGCATTCTTTCACCAGTTTCATTACATCTTCTTTTGTTCTGGCTGGTTGTTCCGTCATTGCAGCCTCCTTTTAAACATATATTTTGTAACATTTCTTTCATCGCCTTCTCTCACTGTCCAGTATGGGCCCAGGCTAGGAATCCCCTGCAGGAGTGCTCCGAAGGCGGCACATCGTTGTTTACCCTGCATGGATTATATCTAACACACTGTTCCTCATTGTCTTCACCATATCCAGGAACTCTTTCCGGGAGCTGTGCTCCATGAATGCTGCTGCAAGGTCTGCAACATCTGACTCATTCTCGATTACCGAGACCTCATTGAGCCTCAGAAAAGTCTGGAGCTTCCTGTAGTACTGATATGTAGTATAAAGGGTATCTTTCTCAGAATGACGAAGCACCTTGTTCTTGGCCAGACGATGAATTGCAGCCAGCGTATTCTGCACAAGGATGTCCGGGAACTCAGCCGCGTGTTTTAGCTGGAGGAACTGGACATGAAATTCAATTTCTTCTACCCCGCCGGGTCCCAGCTTGATATCAATCCCTTTTTGTTCATGGGAGAGTTCCGTAATTATTCTCTGCCTCATTGCTTTTATATCATTACGGGGTACATCAGGGCCTCTCTGCACTATAATCTCTTTTGCCATATACATAAACGACCGTGCGAGAGCCGGGTCTCCACCAATGGGCCTTGCCTTGAGGAGTGCCTGAATTTCCCAGTTCTGGGCTTTCTTGAGATAGTAATTCCTGTATCCTTCAATATTGTTTACAAGGGCACCCTTCGAACCGTCGGGCCGTAACCGCGTATCAACGCTGTACAACTGTCCCATATCAGTATATGCGGTGAGGGTCTTTATGGTTTTTTCAGCCGCAGTCATGGCTTCCGCCGTCTCAGAGACAAATACAATATCGAGGTCGGAGCCGAATGTCATTTCCCGCCCCCCGAGTTTTCCAAGTGCAATGATGGATAAATCGCTGCCTTTCAATCTTTCAACAGCAGATTTAATAATTGCCTCAGCCAGCTGTGACAGTCCCTTGAAAAGGTCATCAACCTTCATGATCTTCAGCAGCAGCAATACCCCGAGGCGGACCTCTTCAAACCTTCTGTACTTTGCAAGCTGTGAACTGATATTTTTCTCGGTATCCGCAATTCTTCTTGACTTGGTTTCCATGGCCTTCAGGGTTTTTGAAATGCTCCATTCTTCAATGAGAATGTCCAGATAGTAGTGGCTGCTCAGGAGTATCCTTGTCAGGTAAGGACTGAGAGAGAATATCTTTGTAATTCCTGCAATCAGCTCTTTCTGTTCAAGAAAGGCCGTCATATGGGCGCTCTTTATCCCAAGGGCCACAATCAGGTTTTCGATTCCTGCAATTGCCCTGTCAGGGCTTTCGGACATGAGTGCGCTTTCAAGCAGTCGCGGCAGGACCTGTCTCGAGACAGAGCGTTCCTGTGTTGTATGAAATACACGCATATGTTCTTTTATATGTTTGAGACTTGCTGCGCACTGCGAAGGCATCTTAACCTTCCTGAATGACAGGTAGCCGGTGATCTCATTGTCTTTTAACCCTCCTTCAAGCAGGTTCAGCGCTTCAGTGTGGATATCCTCCTGGGTCCCGAGCAGGGAATTATACATGGATTTTATCTGCATTCTCCTCATGCGAAGGTTCGCGAGGAAAGCCTCCCTGTCAGAGAAGCCCATCATTATCGCAAGTGACGTTAATTCCTTATCCGAAGAAGGGAGGGTATGGGTCTGCAGGTCTTCCTTCATCTGGAGGAAATGTTCAACACGCCGCAGAAAGAGGTAATTGTCCCAGAGAATGGTGAGATCCTCTTCGGGCACTTTTTTCATCCACTTCAGGGCCTGAATGGCATTCAATATCCGGTATGACCGCAGCGACGAGTTTGTGCCTCCAAAGAGGAGTTGAAATGTCTGAATAAAAAATTCAGCCTCCCGTATTCCTCCGTACCCCCGCTTAATGTCATCCCGTGAGAAGGTCGAATCTATTTTTTTCTTCAGGCCCCTTATTTCGTCTACTTCCGAGAAGTCTATTGCTTCCCGCCAGACAAAGGGCCGGATTGTCTCCAGAAATGAACGACCAAGCTTCCTGTCACCTGCTACCGGCCGGGCACGTATCAGCATCATTCGTTCCCACGTGCGCCCCCAGGACTCATAGTATGTCTTGTATGCCTTCAATGGCATGGCAATGTCTCCCCGCTGGCCCTGCGGCCTCAGTCTGAGGTCGACCCTGTATGCAATACCGTCCTCTGTTTGAGATGAAAGCAATTTACTGAAAAATTCGACGACCTTGCAGTAAAACTCATGATTGCTGAGCCTGTTGCACAGAATGCCCGATAGGTTGAGTGTGCCCGATGTTTGTCCGTCATCACGATCATAAACGGAGATAAGATCAATATCGGAACTGTAGTTAAGCTCTTCTCCTCCCAGTTTGCCGAGCGCAATAAGCGCAATCCTGCTTTCCGGGGGCTTGCCGAATCTCTGTTCATTATAATGAAGGGACCACTGAAGTGCCGATGAGATAATAGTTTCGGCGAGAGCGGTCAACTCATCCATTGATGATCGGACCCCTGTTTCACCGCTCAAATCCCGTATGGTGATCCTGAGCAGATAACGCTTCTTAAAGTTCCTGAGCGCCTTCATGACGGAATTGATGTCAGCGTTTTCATCAAAGGCAAGTTCTTTTTTTGCCCTGTTGTCCAGAAGCCTTCCCGTGATATCCTGCTTTCTTTCCCTGATGGAGTCGAACAGCTCCGGGGGATGGGCAATGCAATAGTTTGCAAGAAACTGGCTTGCGGCAAAAAGCCTGGCCGCAATGGACAGAAACGCAGATCCCATCATAGAGCCGGAATTTAATTCGCAGAATCGAACCAGGTTTCTTTCAGCCCTTTCGGGGTCAGCAGTATTAACAGCGGCTTCAGAGATATTTTCTGATAACTTTTTATTGATGGTCATATTGTCCGATAAAAGGATGTTTATAAAAGAGGCGAGAGGCAAGGGAATGAGACATGCCTCTCACCTCTTGCCCCTCCCCCTTTGTTTATTCCCTTATATTTGATAATATACCTCAAGCCTGCATTGTAGAATAGGATAATCAAAAGAGGAGGGAAATGTCATGAAAATGGTAGCGGCCATTATTAAACATTTTAAACTTGATGATGTGCGGAAGGCCCTTACGGATATTGGTGTGCAGGGTATGACCGTAATAGAGGTCAAGGGATTTGGCAGGCAGAAGGGGCATATGGAAGTATACAGGGGCGTTGAGTATGAAGTTACCTTTCTCCCGAAGATAAAGCTGGAAGTTGTAGTCCCCGATGAACAACTGGAGCAGACAATCAGCGTCATTTCAGAATCAGCGAAGACGGGGGAGATTGGTGACGGGAAGATATTTGTGTATACCCTGCATGATGTTGTGCGGATAAGAACCGGTGAGAGGGGAGAGGGGGCCATTTAGGGGCAGCTTTTCATGGGTGTTGTGTTCAAGAGGTGTCTGCAGCTATCATTGTGCCGGCCGGAGGAGTGAAAATTTAAAAATTCATAATTCGATAGAATTGATGCAAAGGGTAATCGGCATGCCTGTAGTGGTCCATGTTTCCAAATATTCTTTTGCTTTATAATGGCTGCACGTAAGGTATCGAGATGACTTTTTAAATTTCCTCTCCTCCGTCTATTCTTGCAATATCTTAATTTTATTTCAGATCTTTTCTATCCCTATTCTGAAGGACATAGTTTAATTGGTTGCTTGCATGAACCGGCTTATTTTTTAACAGACGATATAAAGTATGGATCCGCACATGTTCCGGCAATATATGGAAATGAAAGGCCCGCGCTGAATGAATCAGCGCGGGCCTTCTACTTTCTGCTTTTTGCAGAGATAATATTTATATATCGTAATAC
>CALZGI010000059.1 GCA_945786855.1 Thermodesulfovibrionia bacterium
CTGAGTGCCCTGATATACTACAAATCCGTAAAGGCTCAGAGATATCTTGAACCTTCGCTTGCCATTTCAGAACCGCGGGTAGCGTTTACACAAAAAATCAGTGATCATATTAGTAAAGAATTTGGATCTCGTAAAAACACGGGGGTAGTTTTTACAGCAAACTCCATACTGGTTGATGACAGACAGGTCTTTGCCGATCCCTATAATAAAGAATCTGTCAAGCCTGATTTTGTGAGAAAACTTGCCAATATCCTGATGGCAATATTGGATGACGTTCAAATGAGACCACAATTTGAGTTAATACTGGTAAGCACGAGGCTTCCCATAAGCCCCCATCTGATTTTGAACAAACAAAAACAGATCGAAAAACAGAATAATGTAGAACTTCTTCTTAATTCACTCTACACAATTGCTCCTGAACTCAAGAATACGTATGCTCTGTATTTCACTTCATCTGTAATACCGGTCCGTCCTGATCAGAGTGAAAACTGGATCGAATTCCGCTTTCTCCCTTCGGAGCATCTGCATATAGATATGATTAAAAGCCTTAGAAAGTATTCTTTCTGATTACCATACTTGATCTTGGCAAGACCGCTGTAGGGGCACGTTGCAACGTGCCCCTACGTATGCTTATTGTTTATTCAATCAATCATGGAATGGTAAAATTAGAAACGATTTTCCTGCTCAATCCCTGTATGACTTTGGCAGCTTCTCAATCCTGACCGCACATGACTTATATTCCGGAGTACCGGCAATGGGGTCTCTATGCTCTGAAGTAAGAAAGTTAGATAAAGCTTCGGGAAAATGAAACGTGAGAAACACATTGCCCTTTTGTGATCGTGTTGTGACATTGACCTTTACCCTGATTTTCACTCTCCTTGACGAAACAGCTACCCAGTCATTGTCCGTGACCTGGAGTTTTTTCGCATCAGCAGGGTTTAATTCGATACGTTCCTGGGGCACAAGCTCCATAATTCCAGGCACCCTCCTGCTCATTGACCCGTTGTTATAATGTTCGCGGATCCTGCCGGTTATGAGCGCAAATGGATATTCCTTATCAGGCATCTCACCCGATCCTTTGTGATCAAGTGCCACAAACTTTGCTTTGCCGCCGGGTCTTGAAAACAGATCCGTATATAATGTCTTCGTGCCCGGATGGTCTTTTGTCGGGCAAGGCCACTGCAGGCTCTCCTTTTCCAGCCGGTCATAACTGATCCCGCCATAAATAGGAGTAAGGCGTGCGATCTCATCCATAATTTCAGAAGGATGGCTGTACGTCATGGGGTATCCCATCCTGTTGGCAATTTTGCAGATGATCTGCCAGTCAGCCAAGCCTGCTACCGGCTCAATCGCCTTTCTCACACGCTGGATCCTTCTTTCCCCGTTGGTAAAGGTACCGTCCTTCTCAGCAAAACTCGAACCGGGCAGTATGACATCAGCATACTGTGTAGTCTCGGTATGGAATATGTCCTGCACAACAAGAAACTTCAGGGACTTCAATGCCCTTCTCACTTCATGGGAGTTGGGATCTGTCTGCGCAGGGTCTTCACCCATAATGTAAAGCCCCTTAAACTTACCCTGACATGCCCTGTCAAGCATTTCAACTGATTTCAGTCCTGTTGCCGGTGATATTGGTACATCCCATGCCTTTTCAAACTTCGCCCTTGCATCGGCATTTGCCACAGGCTGATACCCCGGAAGTATATTAGGAGCAGGGCCAAGGTCTGAAGCACCCTGCACATTGTTCTGTCCGCGGAGCGCCATGATTCCAGTTGAAGGCCTTCCGATATGTCCGCAAACAAGTGCAAGATTGGCTATTGCCATGGCATTTTCTGTTCCGGTACGGTGCTCGGTAACGCCGAGACCATATACGATCATGGCCTTGTCAGCATGGGAATACAGTCTCGCTGCATCGATTATTCTCTGCTTCGGAACACCGGTTATTTTTTCAACGGTTTTCAGATCATATTCTTTGACTTTCTCCCTGAGGGCATCAAAGTCTTCAGTCCTGTTTTTAATGAATTCCTTATTTTCCCATCCGTTCTTCAGAATTGCGTGGACAAGACCGTTCATCATGGCGATGTTTGTCCCGGGTCTTAAATTAAGCCACACATCAGAGCGCTTTGCCATCCAGGTCTCCCTGGGATCACCAACAACCAGTCTTGCGCCGTTTCGCAAAGCCCTTTTTAAATAAATGGAAACTATGGGATGGGCTTCCGTCGGATTGGAGCCAAAAAGAAAGAGCGTGTCGATCTCAGGCATTTGTGCAAGTGAATTCGTAGCAGCTCCCGCCCCCAGGCTGGTGGCCAGACCGGCCACAGTTGGAGCGTGTCAGACACGGGCACAGTTATCAACATTGTTCGTCTTGAAAACTGTGCGGACAAATTTTGCCAGTAAAAAGTTCTCTTCGTTTGTGCAGCGTGATGATGAGAACGCGCCTACAGAATCTGAACCATGTCTCTTTATTATCTTTTCGAAATTGGACGCGATGATTGCAAAGGCCCTGTCCCAGGATGTCCTTACAAACTTATCTCCCCTTCTTACAAGAGGTGTCCTTATCCTGTCACGGCTGTGTATAAAATCATAGCCATACCGGCCCTTTACACAGAGGTCGCCCTGGTTGACCGGACCGAAAAAGTCCGATGATACCCTTACTACTTTTTCGTCTTTGACATTAAGATACAAGCTGCACCCTGTTCCGCAGTAGCTGCAGGTCGTCTTCACTTTTTTTAATTCATGCACCCTTCCCTTGCCTCTGGCTTTTTTGTCAGTAAGTGCGCCTGTGGGACAGGTCGATACGCATTGACCGCAGAACTCACAGATAGAGAGCGTCCGGGCGGTGCGGAAGGCTGTGTCAGGAACTGTATGAAATCCCCTGCCGGTGAAGTCAATGGTCCCGGCCATGACAATCTCATTGCATATCCTCACGCACCTGCCGCATACGATGCATTTATTGGGTTCATAAACAATAAAGGGATTTGCCTGCCTGATCGGGAGTTTCCATCTCTCTCCGCCATATTCCATCCCGTCAACCTTGTATTCATAGGCAAGGTTCTGGAGTTTGCAGGCCCCTGAGGTCTCACACCGCATACAGTCGTTGGGGTGGTTGGAAAGTAAAAGAGACACGAGACGTTTCCGTATCCTCTTTACCGTCCTGCTCTCTGTCTTTACATCCATACCCTCTGTCACAGGCGTTGAGCAGGCAGGAAGAAGCCTTGGCACTCCCTTTACTTCAACACTGCACATCCTGCAGGCACCGTATGGTTCCAGCCTCATGTCATGACAGAGCGTGGGTATGAAGACACCCGCCTTTTTAGCGGCATTAAAGACAGTATCGCCTTTATCGCAAACGGTTTTAACACCGTTTAGGATTATGTTAATCTTCTTGCTGGACAAACTATCCTCCAAAGTATCGTTATTTGTCAACTATTTTATAGTGGCTATTTTTTTCTAATAACTAATGACCAATAACAATTAACTATTACCTTTTTTAATCTATTGCACTAAACGGGCATACCTCAAAGCATATTCCGCATTTAATGCATGTACCTTTATCAATTACAGCCGGCTGTTTTTTCTCCCATGTTATGGCCTCTGCCGGGCATTCCTTAAAACACTTGCCGCACATTTTGCAGGCCTCTGCTTTTACGATATACTGCCGCAATGCCTCGCATACCCCTGCAGGACATCTGCCCTTAAAGATATGGGCTTCATACTCATCCCTGAAATATTTAATTGTGGAAAGAACAGGATTGGGCGCTGTCTGGCCCAGCCCGCACAGGGACGTGATCTTTATGTCCTCGGCAAGGGACAGGAGAAATTCTATGTCTCCCTTTTTCCCCTTACCTTCGGTTATCTTTTTCAGTCTTTCATAGAGTCTCTTGTTACCCACCCGGCAGGGAAGACACTTGCCGCATGACTCGTTCTGCGTAAACTCAAGAAAGAATTTCGCCATATCCACCATGCATGTGGTGCTGTCCATCACAACCATGCCGCCTGACCCCATCATTGATCCGACACTGCTCAGCGAATCATAATCAAGAGGCATATCAATATGGGATGCCGGGATACATCCTCCTGAGGGTCCTCCGGTCTGCACAGCCTTGAGTTCGCGGTTCTGCGGGCAGCCGCCGCCTATATCATAGACAACTTCCCTGAGCGATATTCCCATGGGAACTTCAATCAGCCCGGTATTTTTAATTTTACCTGTTATGGAAAATATCTTTGTGCCTGAATTGTTTTTTGTACCGATTGATGAAAACCATTTTGCCCCGTTTGAAATAATATGGGGAATGGTTGAAAGGGTCTCAACATTATTAATGACCGTTGGTTTCCCCCAGAGACCTTTTTCTGCCGGAAAGGGCGGCTTTGACCTGGGCATGCCGCGTTGACCCTCAATTGAAGCAATGAGCGCTGTCTCCTCTCCGCATACAAAGGCGCCTGCCCCCTCTTTGATGCGAATATCAAAATCAAATCCTTTTTTATAAATATTCTTTCCAAGACAGCCCTTCTTTCTCGCCTGCTTCAGGGCAATTCTCAGACGGCTTATCGCAACAGGGTATTCTGCACGGATATAGATATAACCTCGGCTTGCACCGATTGCATACCCGCCGACTATCATTCCTTCTATTACCGAATGGGGGTTACCCTCAATAATAGAACGGTCCATGAAGGCACCGGGATCGCCTTCATCAGCATTGCATATAAAATATTTCTGTTCTGAAGCTGCCTTTGAGCATATCTCCCATTTAATACCTGTCGGGAAACCTGCCCCGCCCCTGCCGCGCAGTCCTGATTTCTTTATTTCATTAATAACATTGGAAGGCTTTCCAGACAAGGCCTTTTGCAGCCCCTGATAGCCTCCTGCTTCAATATAGTCCTCAATCTCCTCCGGGTCAATTTCACCGCATTGCTTGAGCAGGATTTTTATTTTCCTGTCATGAAATGCATGGTACTCTGGCCCGACAAGCCATTCCGTGACTATATTTCCGTTAATGATATGATCCTGGATTATCCTTTCGACTTTATCTTTTGAGACATGCTGATAGGTTGCGCTGCTTGCGTTCATGCTTACATCAACAAGCACGTCTTTTGAGCAGCAGCCGCGGCACCCGGTTTTCTTTACACATTTTTTAGCAATATCAGCCTTTATGCCAAAAGACCTGAGCTGCCTGCTGAAGGCGTTCATTACTTCCTGGCCTCCGGCCGCAAGGCCTCCTGTTCCCACACAAACTTTGATTGTCAGGTTTTTTACTGAAGGTTTTCTGATTTTTACTGGGGAAGCCATGCTACCGTTTTTTGCCCTCCCTGTCCTCTTCCAGAATGTCCCCTACCTCTTCAGGGAGTACATTGCTGTGGATTTTTTTATCAATCCTGATAACAGGCGCCAGGCTGCATGCGCCCATGCAGGCAACACTCTCCACCGTATAATGCATGTCTTTTGTTGTGTCTTCACCCTTACCAAGAGACAGGTGCTCGCGAATCCTGTGTTCTACCGGTACTGCTCCTCTTACATGACATGCTGTCCCGAGACAGGCCGTAATAATATGTCTGCCCCTCGGCTTTAAATGAAATTGAGAGTAAAATGTTGCAACACCAAAAAAGGAGCTTGCCGGGATGTTCAGCCTGTCTGAAAACCAGTAGACAGCCTCGCGCGGCACATGGCCGAATTTCTTCTGCAGGTCCTGAAGAATAGAGATGACATTCCCCTCTTCGCGATTATACTTTCTGAGAATGGTGCCCATCTGTTTTTCCATTTTTTGTGTCATGTCATTCCTGGATTGAGAAAATAAGTTGCACGTGTTTCTGTTCAGTTGAACCCTTTCATACCACCTTATTTTCCTTAATATTCAGGGAAAAATCAAGAAACTCAAAGGAGCAGTCATATTCAACTACATAGAACATGAGAAAGAACTGTTAATACATTTTCCAATCAAATAACTTATATGAAGCATGCATACATTATTAAATAGAGTCTGTCCATAAAATGCTTTTTTATATTTGTCATGCCCGAAGCCTGTCCCAGCAGTCAGAAATCAGGGGTCAGTAGTCGGGTCTGCCTGCGGCAGGCAGGCATCCAGAACTTATGAGAAACACTGGATTCTCGAGACGAGTCTTCGCAAGAGTCGCTCCGACCCGCTCAACAGAATGCGGGAATTACGGCTCAATGTTTGAGTTTATGGACAGACTCTAAATAATTATTTCCCTTATGAATATGATTTTCAACTGCGATTTCTGATATAATGAGACGCTAAAATTACTTCATGCATTCTGTTCCTTTAAGCTCAGAAAAGTAAATTAAGTCCAACTATGTATAAAGTCTTACATAAAGAAACGGTAGCGCCCCAGGTCGAAGCATTAATCATAGATGCTCCCTATATTGCGAGTCATGCAAAGGCCGGAAATTTCATAGTACTGCGCATTCATGAAAAAGGTGAGCGGATCCCCCTGACCATTGCAGATTCAGACCTTGGCAGAGGCACCATCACCCTGCTGTTTCAGAAGATAGGCAAGACAACTGAGGATCTTGGCACTCTCAGGAAAGGGGATTTCATTCGGGACGTTGCCGGTCCTCTTGGTCATGATACCCCTTTAAAAAAATACGGTCATGCAGTGCTTGTCGGCGGAGGAATAGGATCAGCTACATTATTTCCCATTCTTAAGGCCTTAAAGGAAAAAAAGAACAAGGTAACGGTCATACTCGGCGCCCGAAACAAGGAACTGCTGGTCTGGGAAGACAGGTTTGCTGAATATGCTGATGATACCATTCTTACTACGGATGACGGGAGTTCAGGCAAAAAAGGGCTGGTCACAGAAGCGCTGAAAGAAGTTGCAGACAGTTCAAAGGTCGATGTTGTCCTTGCAGTAGGTCCTATAAGAATGATGCAGGCCGTTGCCGAACTTACGAGGCCTCATAAGCTCAAGACCTATGTCAGTCTTAATCCGGTCATGGTGGAAGGTACAGGCATGTGCGGTGCCTGCAGGGTGAGTATAGCAGGGAAGACCAAATTCGCATGCATTGACGGTCCTGAGTTTGATGCCCATGATGTTGATTTTGAACAAATCGCCCACAGACTGAATTTTTATAAAGATGAAGAAAGAGAATCTCTGGAAAAGTATAAAAAGAAAAAATGTAAGGGTAGTTGTAAAAAATAGTTAATCGTTACAGGTTATTTGTTATACGAAATAATTAATATCTTCGGGCACAGATTTCTGAAATGTAAATTAACAAATAACAAATAACATATAACAAATAACTTTAAAAAAATATGCGCGCACGAGACCCGGAAAAAAGAAAACACGATTTCAAGGAAGTTGCCCTCGGCCTGACCGAGAAGCAGGCGCTAAAGGAAGCCAGGCGCTGTATCCAGTGCAAAAAACCGATGTGTGTGACAGGCTGTCCTGTTGAGATCAACATCCCTGCTTTCATCGCTGCTATCAGAGATGAGGATTTCTCCGGCGGACTTGCGATGATAAGAAAATACAATATGCTTCCTGCCGTATGCGGCAGGGTATGTCCCCAGGAAAACCAGTGTCAGGGCAAATGTGTCCTTGGAAAAAAGAAAACCCCCATATCTATTGGTGCACTCGAGCGGTTTGTTGCTGATTACGAAATGAAAAACAAACTGTCTCAAAAGACAGAAATGTCGAAACCAAATGGCCACAGAGTGGCGGTCATCGGTGCCGGCCCTGCAGGATTGACCGTAGCCGCAGACCTGGCAAGACATGGATATCAGATAACAATATTCGAGGCCCTGCATGAAGCAGGCGGTGTACTTACCTACGGTATCCCCGAGTTCAGGCTTCCCCAGAAGATCATTGACAGGGAAGTGGAGTACGTCAAAAGCCTTGGCGTTGAGATCAGGGTTAACTGGATTATCGGAAGGACACAGACGGTTGATGAACTCTTTAAAGAAGGATACAGGGCAGTATTTGTAGGGGTTGGTGCAGGATCACCACGATACATGAATATCCCGGGTGAAAATCTGAACAATGTCTATTTTGCATCTGAATATCTCACAAGGGTAAACCTGATGAAGGCCAACCAGTTCCCCAAATATGATACCCCTGTGAAGAGAGGAAAACGGGTTGCTGTAGTTGGTGCAGGCAATGTTGCCATGGATGCTGCGCGCACAGCAGCCAGACTGGGCGCTGAAAAGGTATATATAGTGTACAGAAGAACACGTTCAGAAATGCCGGCCCGGCTTGAAGAAGTGGAACATGCCCATGAAGAGGGCATTGAGCTTCTGTTCCTTTCCAGCCCCAAAGAGATAATAGGTGATGAGAGAGGATATGTAAAAGCAATAAAATGTGACGCAATGAAGATGTGCGAACTCGATGCATCAGGCAGGAGAAGGCCTGAGTGCTCGGGAAAGGATTTTATCCTTGAAGTTGATCAGGTGCTTATGGCCATTGGTCAGGCATCGAATCCGATTCTTACGAAATCAGTCAAGGGCCTCAAGCTCTGGGGTGCAGGGTATATAGAGGTAGATGATGAGGGAAGGACAAACCTGCCGGGCATATTCGCAGGCGGTGATATTGCAACAGGTGCAGCAACAGTCATCAGCGCCATGGGCGCAGGCAAACGCGCAGCACGGGCAATCGATGATTATGTAATGGGACGCAAGAAGGTTACATCCAAAGAGCCGGAGATGGCTGAATCAGAAAGCTGATTCATATGCTTGATCAGTTCAAGCCTTAAAACTGTTCAAATGACTCAATCTGTTTAACCAGCTCAAAACATCCTGGCGAGAGCGATTTTTCCCATAACCTGTAACCCCTGACCCAGAACCCGCCTTATTATTTCTTTCCCTATTGAACGGGGAGTCCAAACATCGTACAATTTGGGTACGAGCAGAGAACATGAAAAAGGAGTATACTCGTATCTCATTGATCCCTTAATAGGAGGATACCCAGATGCTGAAATTTATAAGTAGAAATATTCTTACCGGGCTTGTGACCATCCTGCCTGTAGCGCTCACTATGTATCTCCTCTACTGGATGACCATAACAGCAGAATCAGTGCTGGGCAGCTTGATCCGGTCAATCCTGCCGAAAGTCCTGTACTGGCCGGGCATAGGCCTGATCGCTACCCTTGCATTGGCTTTTGTGGTGGGACTGCTTATGAATGCCTATGTGGTTCAACAGCTTTTTGCAAAGGCAGAACATATTCTTTACCGGATGCCATTGATTAAATCAGTTTATAAAGCGATCCGTGATTTTTTCCAGTATTTCTCACCTACTGCCAAAAAAGAATTCGAGCAGGTGGTGTCGGTATCTATCGGTGATACAGGCATGAAGCTGATCGGGTTTGTGACTCAGGCGGTCCCGGAGCGCCTTCCCAAGGGTTTTCAGGAAGAAGACAGCATACTGGTCTATCTGCCCCTGAGTTACATGATCGGTGGTTATGCGGTACTGGTGCCGCGCAGTTCGGTCCTGCCCCTTGATATGAACATGGAGGAGGCCATGCGCTTTACACTGACCGCCGGAGTAACCGGTACATCCGCCGCTCACCCTGGCGGGAAGTAACCATATTTATAAGCCAGTTCCAACTGCTTGATCAGTTTCAACTGTTTGCACCGTTAAACCGCTCGAACAGTTCAAGCAGTTTCAGTCATTCAAGCAGTTAAAACGATTTCTTATCCCATGACCCATAACCTATTACCCATGACCTCCCTTTAAGCACAACCCAGGTTTTTGTCTTTAATCAGTGAATGACAGACGCTGTTTTTTTTCCAAAGCGTCTCATGAAATAATTCTGTAGCAGCCGGCAATCGTCCTGCAGCAGCTCGTCCAGTTTACTGGTGATTGCACTGTTGTTTTGAGGTGTGTACTGTTTGAGTTTTCCCGTATAATGAGGAATGTCATAGAGGAAGGAAGCGATGCTGTCCCGCGAGAGATCGTGGATCGTTTTTCCATACCCAAGATCTTCAAGCATTATAGCGTTTAATACCTGTTCAAACTGCCCTTTCATGGGCAACGCAAGGTAAGGCTTGCCCAGATGAAATGCCTCTGTTATGAGTGTAAATCCTGAGGTTGCAATGACTGCCTTTGCCTTTGCCAGGTCATCGAGGAACCCTTTACTGCTGAACGGTTTAAAGTGAAGGGGTCCCAGCTTATCGCTTCGATCGTAACCATAGACAAGAAAGCGCTCACGGGCAAATGTCTTAAGCTCATCAAGCAGAGATGCATACCCTGATGTGGCATACACGATGATATGATCACCCTGAACCGGCTTGAGGTCCAGCACCTCCTGCCGCATGATCGGGGGGAACAGAAAGGTGCGGGTGTTTTTGACTTTGCCGAAGTAGAAGGTCGTTATGAATGAAACAGAGGGCTTTGGGACCATAGCCCTGATTACCGTCTCTGCGATAAATGCGTCTTTCCTGTACTCCCTGGGACAGGGGTATTTCATGTATCGCATTCGATGCTGGTTGTCAATGGAGATGAGGGGAATACGGTAGTGGTTTGCAAGATAGGCGGTCAAGGGTTCAAAGTCAGTAATGACGCAATCGGGCTGAAACTCTTTAAAAAGACTCTGCTTCACCCGTTCAAGGGATTTTTTCCCCTGCGGTATCAGGCTGATATTGTGGGTAAGTGTCTTCAGGGCAGACACCCGGTTATCCGCGCTTGCAATGTGAAGCCCGGCGATCTCCTGAACATCAAAATCATCCTTCAGGTTCCTGTACCCCCTGTCATAGCTCGCCACCTTCACTGTATGGCCCTGCTTGTGAAGATGGCCCAGCATCTCCCTGGAACGGGATGAATGCCCTGAGCCCTCACCTGTTACACCATAGACAATCCTAGCCATATGACCTCTCTAATGATTTTGTTGTTATTCATTATATAATGCGGAATATTTTTTTACTCCGGAATGTTGCAGGGTGCGATG
This sequence comes from Thermodesulfovibrionia bacterium, assembly GCA_945786855.1. Lineage (GTDB taxonomy): Bacteria > Nitrospirota > Thermodesulfovibrionia > UBA6902 > UBA6902 > CALZGI01. Next base: position 10,892 of record CALZGI010000059.1, read on the forward strand.
CCCTAGCGGTCGATCTGACAGATTCGTTTCAACTTTTTTTGTCATTCATCCGTAATGTATTATAGGACACATTGTCATTCTTATATTATCGGGATCTGAATAAATGAAGAACTATGGAATAAAGACAATACCAAATGATATGATGCTTTGGTCAAAAACGCTTATCCTTTTAGCAGGAATACTCTGGACGGGTGTTTTTTGTCCTGCTGTATCCCATTCAGGAGACCTTCGCAGAGCTGATCTTCCGAAAGAGGCACGGGTATCGGAAAAGATATTTGGACTGCCCGGACTCACGAATGTTGGACGGGTCGCGCCGGGCATTTTCCGCGGAGCACAACCAACAGCTGAAGGATTCAGGACCCTGAAGAGTATGGGGATCAGGACGGTAATAAATCTGCGTAATAAACATAGTGAGAGAAAGGCCGTCGAAGAGTCAGGAATGAAATCAATAGAAATCCCCTTTGACATATTCAGCACTCCGGAAGCCTCCAGGGTGGATAAAGTTATCTCTCTCATGTCGGATGAAAGGAATCATCCTGTATTCCTGCATTGTGCACACGGGCAGGACAGGACCGGCACCATTGTCGCAATATACCGGATGAAAATTAACGAGTGGTCTCTTTCAATGGCCGAAGAAGAAATGCAGGCTTTTGGATTCAATGATATCTGGGTTCACTTGAAAAGCTATGTAAGACAGTACCCGAATGCAAATAAATAAGCGATTTTGTGTGAACACGAATGTGCAGAGTCAGATATCATTCATAACAGAACTGTTACGATGAATAATTTGACTCCACAGATTTGAGCCGTTAAACTGCTCAAGCGGTTCAAACTATTCAAACGGATCGAGCGGTTTACGTAGTTTTTCCCATGACCTATTGCCCATGACCTGCCTTTATTTCTTTAGAAAACATAATTGATAGCCCCAAACCCTTTGATAACGTAGTTATCACTGACAATAGGACTATCGGTGACCTTGTCGTCCAGGAGTTCCACGCTTGAGCTCACGATTACCAGCCAGTCCTTTGTGATCTCGATAAACATCCCCATTCCTCCTTCTACACTTAGTGTGTCATCGAGATCATACGCAGGTCGTTCGGGTAATGCTTTACTGGCTGGTACACCGAAATCATGGTTTGAGAGTGTTGAACTGAGCCAGTTTAAACTGATGTCAGGCGAAAATCTGAACACGCTGTACTGGAAAGATTTGCCAATTTCCAGTTTGGCTGCTCCCCCGCCGATCCTGTCAAGGACATCATGTTCGTAACTCGCTGAAAGATCAACACCGCCCGGGAGTTCCGACTGAAGTGCCACCCCGGCCATAAGCGTGCTCTCTCTATCATCCATGCCTTTGAGAAAATCGCTCTCATTTTCTTCATACACACCAATTCGATAACTGGCAGTTGCTGCAAGCCGCAGTTTACCGCTGCCGACAAGACCGACTTTAACATTGGGACCGAAAATCAGTGCGCGTTCTCCCGTGTATGTGATGGCAGGAATCACCTGATAGACTCCCCCGTTGTAATCACGGAAGGGACTGCTTCGGGCTATCACGCCGACTCCGACACCAATCCTTCCACGCTTCCCCAGAGGTCGTTTGAGTTTCACATCAAAGTGACGGGTCACGCCGTCTTCCAGCACAAAGGCTGCGCGACTGTAGCTGGGCGGCCCCTTGGGCTGGTAACGGTTGGAAAACCCGAGGGGTTCTTTGGGAATCCCGATAAAATTTTTGTCGATGCGCTCATTGTTATTTTCATCGTGGTACACCAGAAGTGCATACTCACCCGGAAGGATGTTTTCGATTTTATAAAGATCCCGTCCGTCCAGCGGACGTCTTACGATTTTAACCGGATCACGGAAATCGCCGAATGCATTGGCCGAATCGAATAATACAAACACAACAGTTCCCGCAGGAGGCGGATTATCGAGACGGACCGTCAACCCGGCCGCGCTTACTGTCATGCTCCACCCCAGGATGAAAACGCTCCACAATACCATGATAAGTTTTTTATTCATATAATCTCCTTTAGTATGTCTAACAGTTTAATCTATCGTATTAATTTGTTCCTAAAATATACCTTTTAATTGTTTAATTGGCAATGAGATCAATACGTTGCTAATCATGTAACAAGCAATCCCCCTTCATCACCACCCCATATCGAGGTTCAACCTCGATATGTACAATTTAGGGGTATGGTCACCGTGCTTTTTTTACTGTGTATCCATAAATCTTATTCAGAAATAATGAAGTGATATAATGTATTCATATCATTATCAATCAGTCTTAGAAGAGGAGACATTTCCATGATTAAGAAAAAGGCTATGGCATTTTGGGGTTCTGTTTGCCCTGGATGTAATATTGGGAGAAAATACCCGGATTCATTTATCGGCAAACAGGTAGTTGCGCATTGGAAAAAAGGCTGTCCTGTACATGAAGCATATAAGGAAGTATATGAGGAAAAGGAAAAAGTAAGGAAAGAAAAGTGACGATTGACGAATAGCGAATTACGATTTACGAAGTAAATAAAAAGAATAACGAATGGCGATTGCGGAAATTTAATAATAATGTTCCAACCGCTTTATCGGTTTAAGCCGTTCGAGCCATTCAAACCGCTCAAGCAATTCAAACAATTCAAGCTGACCACGCCATTCAAGCAGCTGAAACTATTATATTTTTCTCCTGATCTATTGTCCGGTGTAAATTGTGCAGACACAACCCCACAGAGTGTCTATTAATTTATTAGTCTGTTTATGAGCCTACCCGGATATTAAGTTGAGTGTTATTTCCATTGCCTGATACGAGGCTGCTTGCCAGTCTGCTTAAAGGCATGGACTGCAGCCAACACCTGCCCGGCCCTCTCAACGTGGCAAAAAAGAATCCTTCTCCGCCAAACAGGGCGGACTTGACACCACCGACAAATTCTATGTCATATTCAATAGTAGGTTCAAAGCCTACAATACATCCTGTATCTATCCTTAATGTTTCCATTGGTTCAAGGTGCTTTTCACATATTGTTCCCCCTGCATGTACAAATGTCAGTCCATCTCCCTGAAGCCTCTGCAGAATGAACCCTTCGCCGCCAAAGAATCCCGTACCCAGCTTCCTTTGTAATGCAATCCCTATAGAAACGCCTTTTGCTGCACACAGAAAGGCGTCCTTCTGGCAAATAAGCTCTCCGCCCACATCCTGCAGTTCAACAGGCATGATCTTTCCTGGATATGACGCACTGAAGGCAACCTTCCTCTTACCTGAGCTCATGTTTGTAAACGCGGTCATAAAAAGTGACTCACCCGTCAGGATTCTCTTGCCAGCCCCGAATATTTTTGCCATCGTACCCTGATGTTCAGAGTTCCCATCACCAAATACAGTTTCCATCTCAATCCCCGCTTCCATATGCATCATTGCGCCTGCCTCAGCCATGGCAGTCTCATGAGGGTCAAGTTCAATCTCCACATATTGCATGTCATCTCCATA
>CALZGI010000060.1 GCA_945786855.1 Thermodesulfovibrionia bacterium
ATATTACCTTTCTTATATTTCGTACAAAATTCTTGATACTTCTGCCCTGAGTTATTAATTTTACTATTGCGCTTCCAATAATGATACCGTCAGCCAGTTTTGCCACTACTGATGCTTCTTCAGGGGTTGATATTCCGAAACCTACTGCAACCGGTTTTTTTGTCGCCCTTCGAATGGAACGAAGAGTATCCTTCATTGTTTCCCCTATCAAAAGACGTGAGCCGGTAATACCTGTAATGGACACATAATAGATGAACCCTCTTGAAGCTTTCGATACTTTATGAATTCTGTCCCGCGTACTCGTCGGTGCAAGGAGAAAGACCGTGTCGAGGTCGTGCTGCCGTGCAAGTCCGATAAAATCTTCAGCTTCATCGGGAATCAAATCAGGGATGATAACTCCGTCGACGCCGACTCCGGCAGCTTTTTTTATAAATCTTTCGATACCATATTTAAAAATTGGATTGTAATATGTCATGAGAATGAGCGGGATGTCCGATTGACGTCTTATCTCTTTCACGAGAGTCAGAACTTTTTTCAGTGTCGTTCCATTCTGCAAAGACCTTTCTGCCGCCCTCTGAATGGTGGGGCCATCTGCAAGGGGATCGCTGAAAGGAACTCCCAGTTCCACAATATCGGCCCCTCCTGCCTCAAGATCCAGAACAAATTCCTTTGTTGCATCAATGGAAGGGTCGCCAGCCATAATATACGGTATCAGGGCCTTTTTTCCGCTTTTCTTTAATTCATGAAATGTATCAGTAATCCTGCTCATGCTTTATTGACGTTCCTTGCCTCTCTCCTATTGCCCCTTGCCTTTATAACTTTATCCCTTTGATTCGTGCTACTTCCTGTACGTCTTTATCTCCCCGACCGGAGAGATTTATAATGATAATGGAATTCTTTGACATGGTTGAAGCCACTTTTACGCCTTCAGCAATCCCATGGGCAGACTCAAGTGCAGGGATGATTCCTTCGGTCCTGCTCAGGAGTTCGAAGGCCCTGAGGGCTTCCGTATCAGTAGCATAGGTGTACTGAATCTTATTGATATCCTTCAGATAGCAATGCTCCGGGCCAACTGATGCATAATCAAGCCCCGCTGACACGGAGTGCGTGCCAAGCACATTGCCGTCCCTGTTCTGGAGAAGATAACTCTTGCAGCCCTGAAAAATGCCTAATGATCCGCCGGCAAACCGTGCCGCATGCTTGCCGGACTTTATTCCGTGGCCGCCGGCCTCAACGCCGATCATTTTGACATTATCCCTGAGAAAGGCATGAAAGAGCCCGATGGAATTACTTCCCCCTCCGACGCAGGCAATAAGACAGTCAGGCAGTCTTTTTTCGGCTTTCAATATTTGCTGTCTTGCTTCCCTGCCGATTACTGACTGGAAATCCCTGACCATAAGAGGGTAGGGGTGGGGGCCGAATACTGTTCCCATAACATAATGGGTGTTCTGTACATTTGTTGTCCAGTCCCGCAGGGCTTCATTAATTGCATCTTTCAATGTTTTTGAACCTGTTGTCACCTCGGTAACCGTTGCACCCAGGAGGCGCATTCTGAAGACGTTCAGGGACTGACGCCGTATGTCTTCCGAACCCATATAAATCTCACATTCAAGACCGGCAAGGGCAGCTCCTGTAGCAGTGGCAACACCGTGCTGTCCCGCACCGGTTTCAGCAATGATCCTCTTTTTCCCCATTCTCAGGGCGAGTAATGCCTGTGCTATCGCATTGTTAATTTTATGGGCCCCGGTGTGACAGAGGTCTTCTCTTTTTAAGTAGATTTTTGCGCCGGCCGTATGCCTTGATAAATTCCGTGCGAAATAGAGAGGCGTCGGCCTTCCAATGAAGTCTTTCCGGAGCAGGTTCAGTTCATCGAGGAAGCCCTTATCCCTGTTATATTTTTTATAGGCTTTTTCGAGTTCAATGAGTGCCGGCATAAGGGTTTCCGGGACGTACCTGCCTCCATATTGGCCGAAATGACCCTTGCTGTTCGGTGTTTTTTTAGAATTTCTTGTCATTGATTAACGTACGATATGAAATACAAAAATTTGCAAGTCATTAGTATATCACAGTTTCAGTGAATTACAATAGAAGAAGAACGCGTGGTGGTACCCGTCGTTCCCGCATCCTTCAGGATATCCTGAAGGTGCTGATCAATCTTCCGGCAGGAACAGACTGGCGTCCCGTTTAACGCAATAAATGCAATCGGGAAAAAGGCAGACATCCTTCGGGTTTAAACATTGAGTGGCTGGAAGGGAAAGGTCATTTGGCGGGGGATACTCCGACTACAACGATCCCTGCCTTATCTGCTTCGTCCAGGAATGTATCTTTCTCAACAATGATGCACTTCGAGGCTTCCAGGGCCAGCACTTTCGCACCGGACTTTTTCATGGAGCGGAGAGTTTCAATCCCGACTGCCGGGACGTCAAATCTCATGTCCTGCCGCGGTTTGCTGACTTTCACTATAACGGCATCTTTTCTGGCGAGTTCTCCCCCTCTTTTGATGGCCTCATCAGTTCCTTCTATTGCTTCAACGGCCATGACAGCCCTGTCTTTAACGACGACTGTCTGACCTATATCCAGGCCGCCTATTTTCTTTGCTATTTCCCATCCGAATTCAATATCTTCCATATCATCTTTCGTTGGTTTTTTTCTGGTTAAAATGCCTTCCGGAACAAGGAGGTTTTTTGTGAACGTGGTTGTTTCAAGGATTTTTATACCCTTTTTCTCGAGCTCTTTTACAACTGCAAGCATAATTGTATCATCGGCACGGTTTTTTAGGGAGAAGAGAAGCTTCATTGCCTGAAGATCGGGGATCAGGTTTTTTTTGCTCTCATAGAGAAGTTTCTTGGGGATTTTGCCTGCCATAACAGCTTCTCTTACAGAAAGTTTTTTCAGTAATGACAAGAGGCCTCCGAAACTGCCAATTCTCACTTTGTGAAATTCATCTGCAACGGGTTTCAGAGATTCATCAGCGGGAGGCTGCAGAGCAATGCCTACTACATAATAACCCATTCTTCTTGCTTCTTCCGCCACAGCGACGGGAAGGCTGCCCATACCGGCTATGAGGGCCAGCATTCTGGGGGATTTTTCATTAGGGGATGCCTCTACCGGCATATACCCCGTTTGTTTTTTTCGATAAACTCAATGAGGTTTTTAATTTCTTTTGAAAGTTTCCCGTCCTGTTTCAAGAGGGCAATTGCTTCCCTGAGGGTTAATTTGCTCCGGAACAGGATTTTGTAGGCATGTTTCAGTTCCTTGATCTGCCCGTCGGTGAAATTCTGACGTTTCAACCCGATTGTGTTCAAACCGTAAAGTTTTGCCCTGTCTCCTGCAGCAGTTGTGTAGGGGGGGATGTCCTGCGGAATGGCGCTGAACCCGCCGATCATAGAGTATGCGCCTATCCGGGTGAATTGATGCACCGCCACATGTCCGCCGATAAAGACAAAGTCCTCAACGGTGATATGACCGGCGAGGGTTGTGGCATTTGCCATGACGACATTATTTCCAATTGTACAGTCATGTGCAATATGGACATAGGCCATGAGAAAGTTGTTGTCTCCGATCTTTGTGACTCCATCACCGCCGACAGAGGCCCGGTGAATCGAAATGTACTCCCTTATTATGTTGTTATCGCCTATTTTTACCTTAGTTTTTTCGCCTTTATACTTATTGTCCTGAGGGGCGAGTCCGATTGACGTAAAAGGATATATTGTGCAGTCAGATCCGACTTCTGTCTGCTCAATGATTACATTTGAGATCAGCTTCGTGTTCTTGCCGAGCTTCACTCCCGCGCCCACGATGCAGTAGGGGCCTATCTCTACTCCTGAAGCCAGTTTTGCCTTAGTGTCAATAATTGCCGTTGAATGAATTTTGGATTTAGCCATTCTCCAGTTCCTTTTCTGTTACCATTGCGGTAAATTCGGCCTCTGCAACAACGTTGTCTTCAACAAAGGCCTGTCCGGAGAATCTCCAGACATTGTTTCTGTGCTTGAGGACACCCACTTCGAATCGAAGCTGGTCGCCCGGTACCACCGGTTTTCTGAATTTAGCCTTTTCAATGCTCATGAAATATACGGATTTCCCCTCTGCTCCGGAATGAAAAGCCAGTATCCCCGATACCTGTGCCATTGCTTCTACAATGAGAACTCCCGGCATAATTGGATAGTTGGGGAAATGGCCCTGAAAAAAGTGCTCGTTTGCAGTCACGTTTTTCAGTCCTATGGCCTTTACTTTCGGTTCTAATTCAGTAATCCTGTCAACGAGGAGAAATGGATATCGATGGGGCAGGATGTCTTGAATTTCACGGATGTTCATCATCGGACTGTTCCTCCTTAAGTATTTTTTTTTCCAGGGACCTTACCCGGTTCACAATTTCAGGTAGTTTCATAAAGAGACTCTGGGCCCGCAGAAATTTGCTGTGAGGTATTGCAGGGCTTCCTGAATATACCTGACCCTCGGGGATATTATTCCCGATGCCTGACTGTGCGGCCACGATCGCCTTGCTGCCGACTTTTACATGGTCTCTGATACCAACCTGACCTGCAATTATAACCCAGTCACCGAGCTCAACGCTACCGCTGATTCCGGCCTGAGCAACTATCAAACAGTTTTTCCCGATTTTTACATTGTGGGCAATCTGAACAAGGTTGTCGATTTTTGTGCCCTCTCCTATAGTGGTATTGCCCACAGTGGCCCTGTCTATACAGACATTCGCCCCCACCTCAACATTATCTTCAATGATAACTCCTCCGACCTGGGGGATCTTGTAATGCTGTCCCTTTTCAGGGACATATCCATACCCGTCGGATCCTATGACAGCACCGGAATGTACAATTACGTTTCTGCCGATCCTGACGTTTTCCCTGATGGTGGTATTCGGATAGATAAATGATCCATCATCGATAGAAGTTCCCTCCCCGATAAAGGTTCCCGATGATATGGTGACCCGGGACCCCAGTGAGACATTGTCGCTGACAAGGGCATTGGGATGAATAGAAACGTCATGGCCCATGTTTACATTCCGGCCGATATGTGCTTTCTCACTTACTCCGGACGCCTTGAAGGGCTTTGAATAAAAGACCTCCAGCGCCCTGGCAAAGGTAAACTGGGGATTATCTGAAATAAGAAAATTTACCGGCAGTTCCTTAAGTTTTCTTTTTACGATGAGAGCTGATGCGTTCAGGGTTGTTATCTCCTTGAGTCCTTTTTCATCCAGAAGATAGGTGATGTCTCCCTCTTTTGAATCACCAATCCCGGACACACCCGTTATTTCAGCTTCAGGGTTGCCCGATACTGTACCGCCGATAAGATCAGCCAGTTCGTTCAGTTTCATGAAAAGATATCACTTCCTTCTACCCCGGCCTTCCGATGCGGTGCCCGGGCAGGGGCGGGAAATTGTTATTCACTTTTGGTTTTTTTGGATAACTCATTAAACTGTCTCATTACCCTGTCTGTCAGGTTCAGTTCTTCAGGCATATAGATAACCACTGCTTCATTCAGAATAGCTGTATAGCCCTCCTCCTGAGCAATTTTGGTAAGCAGTTTTTTCACATCCAGCACTATCTTCTGTATGAAAACGGATTCGTTCTTTTTCAGTTCTTCATCACGTTCTTTTCTCATGTTCTGATATTCCATCATCAGCTTTTCATGCTCCGCCTGTTTTTTCTGCTTTGTATCGGGGTTCAGAATGGCTCCCTGCTTGGTAAGTTCTTCTTCAAGTTTCCTGATTTCATTGATCTTTTCCCTTATGAGGCCATTTTTCGCTTTTTCAATGCTGTCAAGCGTTTGCATGGCTTCTTTCCCCTGATCTGATGTGGTTACGATTTTTTGCAGATCAACATATCCTAATTTTATTTCTGCTGCCTGTACGCTCAATGCAGTGAAAGAAGCTATGAGTATGAGAAAAATAATTTTTTTCATGAAACCTCCAATAATTTTTTTTTGCAAAGAATGTCAAATGTCTACGTTTATTTTAAATTCAGGGTGTGATTAATGTTGCCTCTATTGACTTGACCTCTGGATTTTGACATGTTCATTTACTTTTTATTAAAAGAACCCTCCCATTGAGAATTCCAGTTTGTCGCTGCTTTCCTCTTCTTCCGGTTCAAGGTTAAAGCCCCATTCAAGGCGTATCGGTCCGAAGGGAGACAGCCATCTGAGACCTGCGCCAGCGGTTTTTCTCATATTATCGATAGAAAAGTCATAATTTTCTTTGCCGTCAAATGCGCTTCCGTAGTCAAAAAAGATGACGCCCTTCAGCTTCAGTTCTTTCGCAATGGGGAATATGTATTCGAAATTGAATATGAGTTCTTCTGTTCCCCCGATTTTCTCTGCTTCCTCATTTTTCGGACCTGCTTCTCCGAATCCGAGGCCCCGAACAGTATTAATGCCGCCTACGTAATACCTTTCGTAGAGAGGAAGTTCATTGCTATTGTATCCTGAAGCATATCCGAACCGGCCGCGGACACTGAATGTTGTATCCCATAGTACAGGGAAGAACCAGAGAGAATCAACCACGCCCTTATAAAAGTACGAGTCGCCACCGAGTCCGGCGAAGGTTAAATAGAGAGCATTCTTTGATCCCGTACTCGGGTCGATATAGTTGTCACGGGTATCGCGTGATATGGAAGGGCTTATGCTGCTCGTGATTTTTGATCCCACCTGGTCCTGGATTAGTGATGATGCAGAGTCAGCAACTTCCGTGATTTCAACCTCTTCAAGCTTATATCTGATATTGCCTTTCACATATTCAGACAACTCTTTGCCGAAACCGATATATCCACCGGTTGCTTTTTTATCGTAGTCAGTGTAATCAATTTCTTCGTTGAATGCACCGATTGATGCGGAAATTGGCTTATCCATGAACCAGGGGTCCCGAAGGGATATATTGTAATTGGCCCTCCGGGAGCTGAAATCCACTTTTAACTTTAAATAGAGGCCCCTTCCGAATAAATTGGTTTGAGTTATTTCTCCCATAATCATTGCCTTGTCGACGGAGCTGTACCCGCCGCCGACACTGAGCATTCCCGTCATTTTTTCCTTGACGTTGATGTCTATGTCCATGAGTCGATCGTCAATTTTTGGAGAGGGCTTAACATCAACGGCCTCAAAGAAATTGAGATTGTTTACTCTCTGATAACTTCTCTTTATGAGGCTTTTGTTGAATATGTCTCCTTCATCAAGTCGCATTTCTCTCCGTATGACCTTGTCACGGGTTTTAATGTTTCCCGAAACATCTATTCTGCCAATTCTGTAAATGTCGCCTTCATTAATTGAGAGAGTAATGTCTGCAATTCTGGTTTGATTATTCACATCAACAATTGGATTCACGTCGGCACGGGCGTACCCCCGGTTCATATACATATCAATGATGGTGTCAATATCTTTTTTCAGGGCAGTCCTGTTAAAAATCTTGTTTGCAGCCGTCTCAACAGTTTCAAAGAGTTTATCCTCCGAGAAGACAGAGTTGCCTTCAAATTTAAGCGTGCCTATGGAAAATTGATCTCCTTCAGAAATGTACAATGTCAGAAAGAGGTCTTTCCTGTCGGAGCTGAGCGTTACCTGCGGCTCCGAAACAGCAACATAAAGATAGCCTCTGCTCTGGTATAAATCCTTGATTCTGAGTATGTCTTCCCCGATCTGTTGCTCTCTGTAAACCCCGGACCCTGTAAGAAATGAAAACCACCACCATTCTCTTGTTTTCATTACATCTTCGATATCACCTGTAGAAATTGCATTGTTGCCCTCGATCGTAATTTCATCGATACTTACTGCCGGGCCTTCTTCGATCTGAAAGGTGACGGCTACCGCATCCTCTGATGATTCTTTGATAACGGGTACTGCTTTAGCGAGCCAGTATCCCTCTGACTGGTAAAAGGCTGCAAGACTTTTCGAAGTGTCGGTAATGAGAGCGAGATTGGCGATGGCCCCTGCCGTAAGGGTTATCTTTTCTCTTAATTCATCGGCATCAAATTCTTCATTCCCCTGGAAATCAATACTGATAATTGAAGGCTTTTCTTTGAATATGTAGACGAGCTTCACTCCCCCTTCAAATGAATCAATTTCGACCCTGATATCATCGAAATAACCGATGCCGTATAATTCTTTGATGTCTTTCTGGACAGAATTCTTTGAAAAGGGAACGCCCTCTCTGCTGTTCATCTTCGATAGGATTGTTACGGTACTGATTTTCCTGTTCCCCGTGATTTCGATCATAGTGATGAGGGGGGCAGTATCCGATGCGGCTGCTGACATGCCGGGCAGCAGAAATGTAAGGATCAGGGCAATGGCGGTAAACAGACAGGCTGTCAGGGACAACAATTTCGGGGCTTTGATTCCTGTTGATTGATAATGATACAAAATGCGAAACCTCGGGTTTTCAATCGCCGGACTGCCATGACCGGATGTTTTAACTATTAATAATATTTCAGCAACTGCAATAAAAGCGCATCTACTTTTCCGGGGAAAATTAGAAGCTAGTATAGCACTAAAATAAATTTAAAATCCAACGGTTAATCCCTCCCGACCTGCCCGTGTTTTGGCTTGCCGATTATGGTAAAATACACACTTTAAAGAGGCGGTAAGCATTCAGTTTTCAGCTTTCGGTTCAGACAAGGGCAATACAGAAACATGCCTGCGGCCGGAAAGGCATTGTGAAAGCAGGCTTTCTTTGAATAATTCAGAGAGGTATACAAAACGCTTACAGCTGAACAGACACTGAAATTATACAAACTGTGGGAATGAGCGGAGGCGACTGGTGGAAGAAAAATACGATCCACAAAAAATAGAAAAGAAATGGCAGGACTTCTGGGACCAGCAAAAGCTGTTTGCAGTAAGCACTGACGCTGAACTTCCCAAGTTTTACTGCCTGGAAATGTTCCCCTATCCTTCGGGCAGGATCCACATGGGTCATGTAAGAAATTATGTTATCGGCGACGTGATCAGCAGATATAAAAAAATGAGGGGATTCAATGTATTGCACCCGATGGGGTGGGATGCTTTCGGCCTTCCTGCAGAAAATGCCGCCATCAAGCATGAAGTTCACCCTGCGAAGTGGACCTATGAAAATATTGACTACATGAAAGAACAGCTCAAAAAAATCGGGCTGGTCTACGACTGGAAACGGGAGGTCGCAACCTGCAATCCTGAATATTACAGATGGAACCAGTGGTTTTTTATAAAGATGTATGAGCGGGACCTTGCATATAAAAAAGCGTCGTCAGTAAACTGGTGTCCCTCCTGTGAAACGGTGCTCGCCAATGAGCAGGTGATTGATGAAAAATGCTGGCGCTGTGACAATGTGGTACATCAGAAGGAACTTGAACAGTGGTTTTATAAAATCACGGCCTATGCTGAAGAACTTCTGAGAGACGCCGACAGGCTCACGGGCTGGCCTGAAAAGGTCGTGACCATGCAGCGGAACTGGATCGGCCGCAGTGAAGGCGTTGAAGTTGATTTCAGAGTAGTTGATTCTGACCTGAGCCTGAAGATTTTTACTACCCGGCAGGATACGCTGTACGGGATTACCTTCATGAGTATTGCAAAAAAGCACCCTCTTGTGACCCGCCTGGTGACGGATGAAGACAAAATGAAGGGTATTAACTCTCTCTCGGAAGATCCTGAGGAGAAGGAAGGTATCTTTACCGGGCGTTATGCGCAAAATCCGTTGACAGGGGACAAAGTCCCAATATTCGTGGCCAATTTTGTCCTTATGGAATATGGCACTGGTGCAATTATGGCTGTTCCTGCCCATGATCAGAGAGATTTTGAATTTGCACAAAAATATGATCTGCCGATCAATGTCGTCATTGAACCCGGCACGGAGTACGAGAAGCCCGGGACCGGTGCCCCGGGGGAGTTGAAACAGGCCTTTGAAGACTATGGGGTGCTTGTTGAGTCAGGGGAATTTTCCGGGCTTTCATCTGAAGAGGCCAGGAGAAGGATTGCGGATTACCTTGAAGAAGAAGGCATTGGAAAGAAAGTGGTGAATTACAAACTCAGAGACTGGGGCATATCCCGTCAAAGATACTGGGGGACGCCGATCCCGGTGATTTACTGTCCCTCATGCGGTATTGTACCTGTTCCTGAAAGCGATCTTCCGGTGCTTCTCCCCCGGGATGTGTCGCTCGCGGGAAAGGGGTCTTCTCCGTTGTCTGAAATTAATGACTTTGTCACGGCTGAATGCCCGAAATGCGGCGGAAAAGCAAAAAGAGAGACTGATACCATGGACACCTTTGTGGATTCGTCCTGGTATTTTTTGAGGTACTGTTCGCCCGGGAGCGGGGACAGGCCTGTCAATCCTGAAGATGGGGACTACTGGATGCCTGTAGACCAGTATATCGGGGGCATCGAGCATGCGGTTCTGCACCTGCTGTACTCACGGTTTTTTACGAAAGTCATGAGGGACCTTGGTCTTGTGCAGATCGATGAACCTTTCAACAGCCTGCTCACTCAGGGGATGGTCATCAAAGACGGAGCCAAGATGTCAAAATCAAAAGGCAATGTTGTTGACCCCGATGTCCTCGTTGAACGGTATGGTACTGACACGGTAAGGATTTTCAGCATGTTTGCGGCCCCTCCGGAAAGGGACCTTGAGTGGTCTGACCAGGGCGTTGAAGGTGCGCAGCGGTTTTTAAATCGTGTCTGGACGCTTGTTTATAAACACTCGGCTATTCTGAGCGCTGATAAAAGCAGCCATCAGGCGGATATGTCGAAATTGTCAGGCCAGACGGCCCAACTGCAGCGGAAGACCCATCAGACGATTAAAAAGGTTACGAACAGTATTGAGAGGGACTACCATTTCAATACGGCAATTGCTGCACTGATGGAGCTCATCAATGAAGCCTATCCCTTTACACCTTCCGGGGAGGGGGAAAGGGCTGTGCTGCAATCTGCAATTAAAATTGTCGTGCTCCTCCTCTCTCCTTTTGCCCCCCATTTTTCGGAAGAGGTATGGAGGGAGATCGGTGAGAAAGAGAGCATCTTTCGTCATCCATGGCCGGACTGGGATGAGGAGATCGCCAGAGAAGAAGAGACGGAACTTGTGATTCAGGTAAATGGAAAGGTCCGTGCAAAGGTTATGATTCCAGCGGGGCTTGATGACGAAAGGATTAAAGAAAAGGCATTTGAAGAGCCGAAGGTCCAGGATCTGTTAAAAGACAGGAAACTCAGAAAGGTAATTGTCGTTAAGGGCAAACTGGTGAATATAGTTATTTAGACAGCCTCGTATGTTTTTTGGCTTTGTCATGTGACTCACTGTTCCGTTACTCAGGAGGAACCGCATTGTACGATTCACGACTTAAGAAAGATTCAGGGGCACGAAGCAGATTGAGGGCAGCAGGGGCCCTGTGTTGTTTTATTCTCCTGTTTGCGTCCTCCTGCGGCTACCATCTTGTAGGTTCAAGGGTTCTGCCCTTCAGTTCCGTAGCGATCAGGCCCGTTGAAAACGCGACCTATGAGCCGGGGCTTGAAGAGAGGATGCACAGAGCACTTTCCAATGAGTTTATTAATCAGGGAATTGAGGTAAAGGCAGCCGGTGGAGACGTCGACCTTGAAACCAGAATTACGACATTTGCGCTGGGTGCAATCGGGGCAGTTGATGAAACGGTGAAGGAGCAGGAAATTGAAATGTATGTTGATTTTAAAGTTCTCAACAAGGGGAATGTCACCGAACTCAGTGCAATGCAATCGCCGATAAAGATAACTTTTCAGACTACAGGGACGGTCAGTCAGAGTGTGGCATTTAAGGAGAGGGCAACTGACAAGGCGTGCAGTGAAATTGCCAGGGAACTCATCAGCAAGATCATAATGGAACATGCTCAATAAAGCCTTCCAGAAAGAACTTGATAAAGGCCTGCCCGG
>CALZGI010000061.1 GCA_945786855.1 Thermodesulfovibrionia bacterium
ACAGAAGACATTAAACTCAATTTATTGACCAGAGCCGGAATCCGCCTGAAGAACAGGATTGCCTCATCAACGGTCAGTTCAAGAACATCAAATATATTCTTGCCGTTATAGGTGATGTTTAAAATCCCGGGTTTATATTTTTTCCCTCCGCACTCTTCACACTTTACGTACAGGTCTTCAAAAAAATACATCTCAAGGCGCTGATACCCTGCACCCATACAGGTATCACACCGTCCCCCTTCCGTATTAAATGAAAAGTGTCCGGGGGTATATCCAAGCATCCGGGCTGCCTGTTGTTCCGCAAAGACTTTTCTGATGGGATCAAAGGCCTTGATGTAGGTAACCGGATTTGAACGCGGGCTCTTGCCTATGGGACTCTGATCGATTATCCTGACTCCCTTTAAAAACTCAACTCCTTTAATGGCCTTAAATAATTGCGGGACCTCAAATTCAACTTTGAAGTGTCTTGCCAGGGCAGGATGTATGGTATCCTTTACAATTGTGCTCTTGCCTGAACCGGATACCCCTGTTATACAGGTTAATGTGTTTAAGGGAATATTAATGTTTACATTTTTCAGATTATGGCCCGTTGCCCCTCTGATCGATAATTTTTTGCTGCCCGGTTTCCTTCTGATAAAGGGAACTTCAATGGAGTCCGGGTCATTTAAATAACCGGCAGTCAATGTCTCTGCCTTCATAAAATCTGCCTTTCTCCCGGAAAAAATCAGATTGCCCCCGTTTTCCCCTCCCCCGGGTCCCAGTTCTACAATCCAGTCAGATGAGTCTATAATTGCCTTGTCATGCTCAACAGTTATTACCGAATTTCCCGCTTCAGACAATTCCTTAAGGATCTCTGATATTCTGCTTACATCTCTTGGATGTAGTCCAACTGTGGGCTCATCAAGAACATAGAGCGTCCCTGTGAGTTTTGAAGCAAGCTGATTCGAGAGATTTATTCTTTGCGACTCCCCGCCTGAAAGGGTCTTTGCCTCCCTGTTCAACGAAAGATACCCCGTACCGACACGCATAAGAAAGTCCAGTTTCATATTAATCTGCCTGATAATTTCAGCAGATATCTCCCGCTCAAAATCATTAAGAGAGAGGGCATGAACAAATTCACGTAACTGCTCAACCGACATGTCTGAAAGCTGAAAGATATTACACCCTGAGACTTTAAATGCCAGTGCTTCAGGCCGCAAACGGCTTCCTTCACAGGACTGGCATTTCACGGCCTTCCTGTATCTGCTTAAGAAGACCCTCACATGAAGTTTGTACCGCTTCCTCTCCATCTCTTCAAAGAAATCATCAATCCCGTAAAAATCTTCGTTGCCGTGAAATATGAGCTGCTGTGTTTTTACAGGCAATTTTTTATATGGGACTTTCAGGCTTATCTTTTTACTTTTTGCATACTTTGCAAACTGCCTGTACCACCAGCGGTATGCCGGTTTGCTCCAGGGTGCTATGGCCCCCTGTTCCAGGGTCTTCTCCTTATCAGGAATAATATAATCTTCCGAGTATTCAAGCGAATTGCCAAATCCCTTGCAGTGCGTGCATGCGCCAAGAGGATGGTTAAAGGAAAAAAGAAGCGGCTGGGGCTTTGATATTTCCAGGTCACAGTCATGACATATTAATGCCGAATGATACAGGAGAGTCATGTTATGCTCAGGTTCTTTTCTGACCAGCTCAATCTTAACTTTTCCGTCACCATGTTCCCATGCCGTTTCAACAGAATCAGACAATCTGGGGGCCTTCCTGATAATAAGCCTGTCCAGAATAACTTCATTGCCCCTGCCTTTAGTATCTTTTTCTTTTTCACGGAATCGGTGAAATCCTTTTTTTTGAAGCTCCTCAGGAGACTGGTCCGAATCAAAGATGATCATCGCCTTTTCACCTGAATATCTATCAGTAAGCTCCTGTACAACCGTGGAAGGTGTCCAGGCCTTCAACTCCCTGTCACAGACCGGACAGTGCGGATGTGCGATTTTTGCATAAAGCAGCCTGATATAATCATAAATTTCAGAAGACGTACCAACCGTAGAACGCGAGGTTTTAACTGGATTGCGCTGCTCAAGGGCGATTGCCGGTCTAATGTTATGTATCGCTTCAACTTCAGGACGGTCCATTTTTTCCAGAAAAAGCCTTGCATAAGTTGACAGGGACTCGATAAAGCGCCATTGCCCTTCCGCAAATATCGTGTCAAAAGCCAGAGACGATTTGCCTGAGCCTGACACTCCGGTAATCGTTATAAATTTGTTATGGGGCAGTTTAAGGCTGATATTCTTAAGGTTATTCTGTTTCGCCCCTTCAATGATCAGATCTTTAGCGGACATTCAGATATTTTAACAGGTTAAGATACAGGTTTGGAATAAAGGTGAATTTTGGCTAAAATGTAGGGGCCTATTACGTAGGGGCACGTTGCAACGTGCCCCTACAGATTAAACAGAGGAGGTGCACATGGTTTTTGGCAAATTTGTATCTGTCCAGACTAAAGGGTTTTCAGATATCAGGGATGTTACTGGTATGGTACGGGACATAGTGATCGAATCAGGGATAAAGGATGGATTGGTAAATGTCTTTCCTGCAGGTTCCACAGCATCGGTAACCACTATTGAGTATGAACCTGCCCTGGTTGAGGACATGAGGGACCAGCTTGAAACCTTTGCCCCCCGCACCATGAAAAGCCGCCACTCAGAAACCTGGGGAGATGATAACGGGTTTTCACATATTCGTGCATCCTTTATGGGACCGGGTCTTACTGCTCCTGTTTCAGAAGGGAAAATTGTATTAGGGACCTGGCAGCAGATAGTGATCATTGACCATGATAACCGTCCAAGGACACGAAAAATATTTATTCAGGTAATGGGGGAATAAG
>CALZGI010000062.1 GCA_945786855.1 Thermodesulfovibrionia bacterium
AATAAAAACAGGATATCATGTTGAAAGGAAGCTCAACCTCGGAGGAACCATGATCTGCCATGAAGCACTTTTACACGGTGAGATTGATGTGTACCCGGAATATACCGGGACGGGCCTGCTTGCTGTCTTAAAGAGCAAAGATTCATTCACAACGCCCGGAGAAGTGTATGACTTTGTATCCCGCGAATATGAAAAACAGTTTAATCTGAAATGGCTCGCGCCTTTCGGATTTAACAATACCTATGCCTTTGCCATCAGAAATGAAGATGCGGTAAAGAACAAATGGGAAAAAGTATCTGATCTGGCATCTGCTGCTGGTTCATTAAAGGCAGGTTTTACCGCGGAGTTCTCGGAAAGGCCGGACGGTTACCCCGGATTTCAAAAGGCATACAATATATCATTCGGTACAGTAATCAGCATTGATCCTGCACTCATGTATGATGCTGTCAAAAAAGGTCAGGTAGACATTATTACCGCCTTTTCAACAGACAGCCGCATTCCCGGATATAATCTTTTCATATTAGAGGATGATCAGTCTTTTTTTCCGCCATACTATGCAGCACCGGTTGTCCGTAAGGAGGTCAGTGAGAAGTATCCTGAAGTTCAAAAGGCGCTCGCCCTCCTTTCCAGTCTCATCGATGAAAAGTCGATGCAGAAGCTGAACAATGAAGTGGACCGGAACAAACGGGACGTCAAAGAAATCGTCGCGGAGTTTTTTAAAGAAAAGGACCTTCTATAAATGAAAAGGAGAAGAAAATGACATCACGTACAACACTTGAAATCTATTCCGATTATATATGACCCTGGTGCTATTTCATTACCGGGCGTATTGAACGGCTGAAAAAGGAATATGAAATCGATGTCCGCTGGCGGGCCTTCCCCCTGCACCCCGAAACGCCGGAAGAAGGGACTCTCATTACAGATCTCTTCTCCGCTATCAGCAGCGAAGACCTGAAGAACATGAAAGACCGTGTAAAAAAAGCAGCCCATGAAGCAGGACTGCCTTTCGGTGAACGGGAAAAAACCTATAACAGCCGTCGTGCCCAGGAACTGGGAAAATGGGCTGAAAGCAAAGGGAAGGGAGATTCTTTCCACCATGCGGCCTTCAGGGCTTACTTTGCAGACGGGTTCAACATCGCCAAAATTCCCGCGCTTGTGGAAATTGCCGCCTCTGTCGGACTCACCCGTGAAGAATCTGAGTCCGTCCTTGTTCAAAGGACTTTTAAAACAGCTGTAGATGAAGACTGGTCGCTGTCGCAAAAGAACGGCATTACGGCAGTTCCCACGTTTGTGATGAATAAAGAGAGTCTGGTCGGAGCGCAGCCTTATGAGATGCTGGAAAATCTTGCGGTAGGGCACGGGGTGAAGAAACGGGCAACTTTATAGATCAGACGGTAATCCTAATAAAACAGATACAGCATGGTCAGCATGACAACAAGGAATAATATGGTCATGCCTGCCCCGGCCTTTGTATAATCAATTGTCTTGTAACCGCCCGGCCTCATGACAAGGGCATTGACCTGGTGAGTGGGGAGAATAAAGGTGTTCGAGGCTGACAGGGCCACAACGAGGGCTGTGAGGCGCGGATCAGCTCCGGCCTTTACGGCCATGGTCATGGCGAGGGGTACGAGTAAAACCGTTGCGCCTACATTTGATACGACAAGAGTGAAGAAAGATGTCATTATGCCAACTACCGCGAGAAATACTATGACCGGGACATCACCGATCATGTTCATGATTGTGGTAGCAATGTATTCAGCGGTCCCTGTCTTCTGAAACGCAAGGCCGAGAGGGATCAGTCCCGCAAGGAGAAAAACAGTCATCCAGTCAACGGACTTGTACGCTTCATCTACAGACATGACCTTTGTCACTATCATACCGAGAGCCCCGGTGAGAAGGCATACAGAAAGAGAAAGTTTAAAATCAGGATAGCCCATTGCTGCCATCAGGGGATTGAAGCCAAGGACAAGTCCTAATGCAACGAGAAGCCATGATACCGCTGTTTTTGCCTTTTCTGTTCTCATGATCTCGCCCTTGATGTCTGTGGTAAAGACAAATGTCTGCCTGCCCTTTAATCTGTGAAAATTTACCCATCTGCCAAACAATAGCAGGGCATCACCGGGTTGGAGTTCCCTGTCGGATAAATCACCCATTTCACATGTACCGCTTTTGCACAGCATTACAGGATTTATATCATAGGTTTTTCTGAATCGGATGTCACGCAATGTCTTTCCGGCAAGCTCGGAGCGCGGAGTGATAATGCCTTCAATCATTCCCGCATTGTTTGGAGAAAGGTCCTCTGCAAATATTTCAAGATCATCTTTAAGTGTAAAACCATAATCGGAAGCGAAATCCCCGATTGCAATAGAAGAGCCAACGACCGCTATATTGTCATTCGGGTCCAGTTTTTCATCCCGCGTTGGTGCAAACACTTTATGGTTTGTTTTTGTATGGGACACAGCAACTATAGTCACCATATATTTCGATCTTATGTTTAATTCATCGAGTGTCCTGGTATCGCTGTAGCTTCCCGGAACATGGAGTTCATGTATTCCGCTGACTTCGGCATACGTATCTGCTATGGCAGAAGGTATAAGGGCAGCCTCTGATTCTCCCCCTGTTTTGGGAAGTATGTATTTTCCAAACACTATAAAGTACAGTATTGCGGATGCAACCAGGGCAATACCAATCGGTGTCTGTGTGAAAAGGCTGAACGCTTCCATTTTCTTATCAAAAACTCCCAGCTGATTGGCCTGGTCCAGAAGATCATTCAAGAGGATTGTAGGGCTTGCTCCAACGAGGGTTATTGTTCCGCCGACGATCGCGCAAAAACCCATGGGCATCAGTATCCGTGAAACAGGCACATTGACCTGACGGGACACTCTGATAGCTGCAGGCATAAAGAGGGCAGCAGCACCGATATTCTGCATAAAGCTCGAGATAAAAGCGACTGTTCCTGATATGAGCGCAATGATCCTGCTTTCAGCTTTACCGGCAAACTTCAGGATATTCCGTGCAAGAACATTCATAACGCCGGTTTTATCAAGACCTGCGCCAATTATTATTACGGCGATAATTGATACAACAGCGTTACTGCTCAAACCGCTGATAGCCTCTTTTGGTGTCACCAGGCCAAGAATAGGAAGCAGCACCATCATGATAATACCGACTACATCGACCCTGACCCACTCAAAAACAAAAAGGGCGATGACAAATACGAGGACGACCATCACCACCATCATCTGGGTTGTTATCTGTAAAGGGTCTGCGGTCGCCGCAGAGTCACCGGCAAAGGCAGCACCGGTAGACAGCAACAGCCCTGCCAGGGCTAATAAAACAATATAAACAGTGTTTTTTCGCAGCATACTTTATTGCCTTCCATTGTCAGGATGCGGACAGCTCAGGATATGACCATGGATCTCATTGAAATAGATCCGAAATATTATACTCACTTTTCGAAAAAAAAAAGCAGGTGCAAGTCCTGCTTTTTATATCATATGATATTATTCAGACAGAATATTTGCTGTAGCCAGGAACAGGTCTGAATCACGAAGTACGCCTACAACCGTATCACCTTCAAATACCGGCAATACGGTGACTCTGTTTTTGTGCATTAGTTTGAGAGCTTTCATTAAATCAGAATCAGCATCTATCTGACCTCTCAGTTTCAGCATAATGTCACCAACTTTTGTCCTGGCATTTTGCAGAACCCTTTCCTTGAAAGTACTCCTGGCTGCATCAAGATCATGGGCGTCAGCTTCAGCAAATGCAATGGACACGCCCAGGGCAGCCAGCTTATCACTTAATTTTCCGGCAATCTCAGGCATAAGAGCTCTCATTACGGTCTGAAAATCAATGATTCCCACCAGGATGCCCTCCTCCATTACAAGACCGGTGCGGTGTCCCGCTTCTGTACACTTGCCTTCCCTTACCTCGCAGTAGACTTTTTCCATGTCATGTATTGCTTCCTCAAGAGTATTGTCGGGAGAGGTAACGGCATATTTCGTGATCGGTATCATTAAGTCTTTTACTTTTCTTTCTAGAAACATTCTATTTCTCCTTTATGCATTCTTAATAACAAGAGCCCGAAAACTAATGCCCGCCTGAACCCAGTAAACCTGAAGCAGCAACTGCAAGCACAACTACCTCTACAATAACAAGAACCACATATGCCGTATCTTTTTTACGCATGAGGCCGGGAAGAATTGCTAAATAACAAACTATCGTCAGGAGAGACAGAAAGGCAATCGGCAGAAAATTAAGCATGTCACCATACCCCAGATTGCCAAGCCATGCCCAGCCTGCATGGATACCGGACTGTGCAAGATAATCACTTACCGGCATGACCCAGTAGTTCTGTACCTGCTCCAGAGGGATTTTCGGTTCAAGGATACCGGCGCCGTAGATTATAAAGGTCACAACAAGTCCGAGCAGTCCGACTAACATGCCCTTGTTTAAAATATTTGCGTAGAGTAATTGCTCTTCTGTTGCCTGGGTTGCCATCTATACCTCCCTTATGAGCGTTCAGCACTCAGCTTTCAGCTTATTCACTATTAATTTATCATTAAATACGTAATTCGTGTTTTATTTAACCTATTCCCAATCCTTTTAACAGGGCCTTGAGTCCTGCA
>CALZGI010000063.1 GCA_945786855.1 Thermodesulfovibrionia bacterium
CCTTTTTCCCCGAACCCGACAGAGTGACAGACAATACACTCGGGATCAGATGATTTGCCCACTTTCTCAAGGCTCGCAAAGGCATGGGCATGACGTGTCTTTTTCCAGCTCTCAACAAAGGGCTGATGACATTCGGTACACCCTGATACCCCAAGATATGTTGTACCCGGTAAAGGCTTTACCGATTCCCGGTAATAGCTGGCCACTTTTACGTCATATGTGTCCAGCACCCTGCGTACTCTTTGATCCTCATCAATCTCATTTCCCAGAGGAATCCATTCATGACGTGAGTGGAGCACTTCTCCCTTTGCGTTGACTGTCAGGGTAAGGACGCCGAATTTCTCGCCTTTTGGATAGCCCGATGTAAACAGGGTATTTTCAATCTTCACAGGCTCTTCCACGATATCACCGGATGAACTGATGATAACATCCCACCCTTTTAATCCCGATGCTGCTGACACCGGGTGGTCAGTGAGAAGTATATTGAGTCTGCCTTCAGGACACTCTACCGGATCAACGCTTACATTAATATCGACTAACCCTTTTTTTATGGATACAGACTGGCTGGCCCCGGGCCTGAAAGATAATGTCCGGATGTTATAATCTTCCATCAAAGGAATAATAAATTCCTCTGCAACGGCCTCAGGGTTCGGCAGCAAAGCTACCGCATCATATTTCAGAATACCAAAAGACTCAAGCATGGCATCAGCTTTCAGTCTGCCCTGGGGCGTGTCCTTTGCCAGAAAGTTCCCTGCATCAATCAGTATATAGGGAGAAAGACTTTCTCCATGGTCATTGAGAAAGCCTGAAAACCGTGCAAGTCCTCCAAAGTCAGATTGTGGTGAGCAGCCGCACGGTTCCAGTTCACCCTGCAGACCTCCCGTATAGATAATGTTAATCGTCCTCTCCTCCCCGTACAGTGCGGAAGAGGACATTACCATCATTATGATTAATGTCAGAAGCAGGAACTTATTCATGGTTTATATTCAGGTTTATTGTAACAAAAAAAAGAGTTCATAAATATCTCCCAAATATGGGCTGTGAACCTCATTTTTTTTATTGACATTATTATAATGTATTTATTATATTTGAACAAGTGTTCAAGTGAGCAAAGGAGGATTGATATGTCAGCAAGGAACATTCAGGATATGTGTGAAATTAAATCCGTAAATAAAACAAAAATTATGGCCATTCTGAAAGATATGCTGACTGATGATGAGGCCCGCGACCTGTCGGACACATTCAGTGTTCTTGCTGATCCTACCCGCTCAAAGATTATTTATGCCCTTTCAAAGACCGAGCTATGCGTATGTGATATAGCGAGTTTACTGAATGTCAGTGTCTCGGCAATTTCCCATCAGTTGAGGTTATTAAGAAATATGCGGCTCGTCAAATACAGGAAAGAGGCCAAGATGGTCTATTACTCACTTGACGATAAGCATATCAGCAGACTGTTCAACGAAGGACTGAAACACATCAGGGAGTAAATGTACAGGGGCGAACGGCCGTTCGCCCATACGGAAAAGAGCAAATGCAACATACAAAACTTCAAATTCTGAACGATACCTGCGAGGATGAACAGAGCTGTTCATGCTGTGCAGTGGATTTTTTTGAAGAGAAGCCGCCTCTCTGGAAACGCAGACAGATCATCACCGGCTCCATCGCAGGAGCACTGCTTGTATCAGGACTGATCATAAAGTTTACTTCAGGGCATTATCTGATGTCGCAGTTCTTATTTGCCTCGGTCATCGCTGTGGCCGGAAGAGACATATTTAGGAAAGCCGGAAGATCGATCCTGAATCGCCGGCTCGATATGAACTGTCTTATGTGTATTGCTGCCATCGGTGCCTTCTTCATAGGTCATGGAGAGGAAGGGGCAGCAGTCATTTTCCTTTTCTTTATAGCAGAATTTCTTGAGGAGTACGCCGCAGATAATGCAAAAAAGTCCATAGGAGATTTAATGCATCTTGCCCCGGAGACAGCAAATGTTAAAAGGGATGGCAGGGAACTCAATCTCCTTGTCCATGAAATTAATAAAAGTGAGATTATCCTGATCAGACCCGGAGAAAAAATCCCGCTTGACGGCAAAGTGGTAACAGGCCATTCAAGCGAAAACGAAGCCCCTATTACAGGAGAGTCTCTCCCGGCACATAAAACTGCAGGGGATGACGTCTATGCCGGGACCCTGAATGAAGAGGGGTTTCTTGAAATTGAGGTCACCAGAAAATCTGAGGAAACGGTCCTGTCCCGTATCGTCAAACTGGTTGAGGAAGCAGAGAGAAAGAAGTCTGATACGGAAAGATACATAGACAGGTTTGCACGTATTTATACGCCAACAGTAATCGGCCTTGCCTTTGCTGTTTTTCTTGTTCCCACACTTTTCCTGGGTCTTCCCTGGGAAACATGGTTTTACCGTTCCCTTGTGCTGCTTGTTGTATCCTGCCCGTGCGCTTTGTCCATATCAACCCCTGTGGCCATGGTCTCTGCCATTACAGGCGCTGCCCGACAGGGGGTGTTGATCAAGGGGGGGACATTCATAGAAGAGTTAAGCAAAGTCAGGACAGTCGCTTTTGACAAGACAGGGACATTGACAAAAGGCAAACTTGAAATTACCGACATTATCAGTATGAACGGGCATGCAGACA
>CALZGI010000064.1 GCA_945786855.1 Thermodesulfovibrionia bacterium
AGAACTTGTCCTTATGACATGCCACGCAAATCTGCATATTTGCTTCTGAAAGGCGAAGCCTGTACTTTTCGCTTGCCCCCTTTGCACTTGCTTTTTCAGCGGGGATCACACCTCTTTCATGAGGATTATGACAGGTAGAACAGGTGATTCTGCCGTCATAATTCAGGGGAAGGATTATCCCGTATTTCTCTTTTGTCAATTTCATGTTTTCTACTATTGAATCAGGAGGTGTGACGAGATGATTGGCGTTGATCGGGTGCAGCTGACTCTGTTTGTAGTGGCATCTGAAACAGAGGACCTCAAGGTTGCCTATTAATTTGACTTCTTTGAAAGTGGAAATATTTTCATCGGGTTTTTCCACGTGACAGTACAGGCACTTGTCAACAATGACTGATCCTTCTTTTGTAAGCTGGTTATGAGGGTCCAGCATTGTGTATTGTTTTTCGTCGTGGCACCTGAAACAGAGGGTGGTTCGGCTTACGTAGGGAGCCCCTCTGAGAAATCTCCTGTTGAGCACTTTGAATCTCGGATTTTTCTGACATTGCATATACATGTCGTGACAGGTGGGACAGGCAATCTTGTCGTTCACGAGAGGAAATTCTTCGGGAATTAAATTCTTTTTTTCTTCCGAAGGAATTATGTCAACGGGATGTATGTATGTGCCCGGGGTATAGCCGTGACATTTGCACAATTGGGTATAATCTCCTCCATATTTCAGAAATGCCTCTCCGCCTTCTACAGGAGTATTTTCATGACATTCGGAACAATACTTGTCGGTATAATGGAGATTCGTATTTTCTGATATTCCTTCAGAGGCATTGGCTCTATCTTCAGTAAATATCAACACAGGCACGATAAACAAGAGGCTGATAAAGAAAATCACTAAATTTTTCATTATATAGAATCTGCGTTCTTTTATTAATTTTACCGGTAGTTGCAGAAGCAATTACAACAGATATTTTAGTGTAGCATAAAATTAATATGCCAACAAGTAGACCGATTCAACAAGGTCGAGGCTGCGCTTTGTGTGAAATTCCTCAAAGAACAGGACATATAACCCATCCGTCCGGGGCAAAGAAGAAAATAGTGTCAAAAAACGATCACTTAAGTATGGTATGCAATTTGCTAATTATAATTAATATCAAAATTTGTAATTGAGTCAACGGGAGACAGGATGGCGTTAGGAAGTAAGATTAAAATATTAATAATTGACGATGAGGAACTGATTTGCTGGTCACTCAAAACGTCCTTTGAAAGATACAATGAATTTGCGGTCAGCTGTGCACATACCAGTGACGATGCCCTGCGATATATTTTAGAAAATCAATATGATGTTGTTATCACGGACCTGAAGCTTCCCGATGCGAATGGAGCAGAACTGCTCGGCAAGATAAAGGGATTGGTCCAGAACACACCGGTCATAGTCATGTCAGCCTATTTATCTGATCCTGTTCACTATGATATAACCAAATATGATATCTTCAGATGCGTGAATAAGCCTTTTGAGATAAGTGATATTATATGCGGTGTTCAGGATGCATTGGCATTCAGAATGCATGAAACGGGAGTGCAGGGGGCTCGCTGAGAGATCCCTTCTTTATTAAAGTGGGGCTCTGCCCCATATACAATATATAAATAAGTTCTATCGAACGAAGGAGGAAGGAGCAAGAGCGAAGCGTATCAGATCAGGATATTAAATCCCTGTTTATCTTAATGTCCATCTGGCGCTTGATGCTTTCGATATATGCCTGTACTGTTTGATTGCTTTTGGAGGAACGAAAGATGGCACGAAGCTGATCTTTGTTCTCTTCCTGCATGGAATCGAGTATTTTCAGCTCATCTGCTGAAAGTTCCGCTGTTTCTCCAATCAGATTGCTCATCTTGGAAATAAGGATATCGCTTCTAACACTGCTCTCAAATTCACGGGTAGATAGGCGGTTCAGTTTCAGTGCCCTTTCGTATACATTCTGGTCAAATACACCGTCCCTCTGGAAATATTCAGTTTTCATTATTTCATTCTGAAGTTCTTTTTCGGTCACCCTGATTCCCGTTTCCTGCGCTGCAATACGCAGCACTATCCTGTTGACCAGTGTGGCCAGGACCCTGTCTTCAAGGCCGATTTTTTCTATATCTTCAGGGCTCTGATCCTGATTTCTCAGGCGTTTGTATTCATTGTCATAAGCACGCCAGAATTGATCGAGCGTTATTTTTTCATCTTCTATCTGGGCTACATATGACACTGTCGGGTTGTCTGCCGGTCCTATGCCCCAGAAAACAAAAGCAACGGTAATCATGATAGTGATTGCCGACAGGAGAAATACAGTGAAGAATTTATTGCCGTGAATCATTTTAAGCATAGGATAATATAGCTGAAAGTCCGCTCAAAGGGCAAGACAGGGGCAGGCCCCTCCAGTGACTACTGTCCGTACACTTCGTCAAGAATTTCTTTTGCTCCCTCTGAGAGGAGTTTTTCGGCAAGCGTCACTCCCAGAGATTCAGCATCTTGCGGCTTTCCGTCCACTCTGTTCTTAATCAGGGTTTTTCCGTCTACACTGCCTACGAGCCCCTCTAGAACAAGACGGCCTTCTTTTAACTGTGCATATGCACCTATGGGCACCTGACAGCCTCCTTCGAGTTTTTTAAGGGCCGCGCGCTCTGCCTGAACACAGATCGAGGTTTCCTCATGATTCAGCTTTTTAAGCAGATCATTTATAAAAGGATCGTCTACTCTGCACTCTATGCCCACAGCGCCCTGACCGATGGCAGGAAGACTGACTGCAGTGGGGAGCTTTTCTGTTATCCTGTCTTCATGGCCGAGCCTTTTGACCCCTGCTGTTGCGAGAATTATAGCGTCAAACTGGCCTTCATCAAGTTTTCTCAGACGGGTATCTACATTGCCCCTGAGCTGTACGATTTTCAGATCAGGACGCTTGTTCAAAAGCTGGCAAATCCTCCTGAGACTGCTGGTCCCCACAGTCGCACCTTGAGGAAGGTCAGTAAAACTTTTAATTTCTTTTCCTTTGCTGACTGTTAAAGGCTGACCGCTGAAAGCTGGCGTTATAAACGCATCCCTCGGATCTTCTCTTTTCGTTATGGCTGAAAGATGAAGGCCTTCAGGAAGGTCTGTCGGCACATCCTTCATGCTGTGGACCGCAAGGTCTGCTTCACCTCTGAGCATGGCCTCTTCAATCTCTTTCACGAAGAGGCCTTTCCCCCCAACCTGGGCAAGGGGGACATCGAGGATCTTGTCACCGGTGGTTTTTATCTTATTGAGTTCTATCTCTAAACCAGGGTCAATCTGTTCAAGCTGGCCTTTTATCCACTCTGCCTGCCAGAGCGCCAGTTTGCTTTGCCGCGTTGCAATAACTATTTTACGTTTTGTCATTATTATCACTCTCAATCTCTAAATTAAATAATTTCCGGACAATATCCAGCATTTGTTCCTTGTTGTCTTCCTCTGACTTTAATGCGGCAGTTGGAGGATGAATCAGCTTGTTGACGATGGAGGCAGTCAGCTGCTCTATGGACCGTATTTTCACTTCTTCCATGGGCCCCATCTTTTTAAGGGTTTTTTCGAGCTCTTCCTGACGTATCACTTCTGCTCTGCTCCTCAGTGCTACTATCGTGGGAGTTGCCGTCAGTGAAGCAGTCCACTTCAGGAAGGAACCGATTTCTTCGTCCACGATCTTTTCTGCTTTTTCTGCCTCTTTTTCCCGTTCTCCCATATTGGTCTCAACAATCCCCTGCAGGTTGTCCACATCGTAAAGGTAGACATTATCCACATCATTAATAGCGGGGTCTATATTTCTTGGAACTGATATGTCAATAATGAACATGGATCTCTGTTTTCTCTCCTTCATTATTTTCTGCATCTGTGATTTTTCCAGAATATAGTGGGGAGCACCGGTGGAGCAGATAACAATATCGGTATGCTTCAACTCCTGAGTGAAATTTTCAAAGGGGATTGCCTTCCCATGGAACTCATCTGCCAGTTCTTCTGCCCGTGCCGCTGTTCTGTTGGTTACATATACATCTTTTACTCCGCTGTTGATAAGGTGTCTTGCCGCAAGTTCTGCCATTTCACCGGCCCCTATTAACATAAAGGACTTTGTCGAAAGGTCGTCAAAAATCTTCTTTGCAAGCTCTACTGCAGCAAAGCTTATGCTTACTGCACTTTCGGCTATTTTTGTCTCTGTCCGGATACGCTTTGCTACAGAAACCGATTTTCGCATCAATTTGTTCAGGAAGACACCCGTTGTTTTATTCTTGAGAGCAGTGTCAAAGGAATCTTTCAGCTGCCCGAGGATCTGGGGCTCCCCGAGCACCATTGAATCCAGGCTTGATGCTACTCTGAACATATGTCGTATTGCTTCCTTCTCCCTGTGGATATACAGAGATTTGTCCAGAAGGTCTTTCGGTACATTGTGAAAATCGGAAATGAAACATTTAATGCTTTCTGTGCCCGCATCTGTTTCGCTTACCCCTGCATAAATTTCAACCCTGTTGCAGGTGGATAATATGATATTCTCCTTTACCTCAGAGGAGTCTTTCAGGACATGAATGGCTTCATCAAGCTTGGGGCCGTCAAAGGCCACTTTTTCCCGTACTTCGATGGGTGCTGTTTTGTGGTTCAGTCCGACAACGATTATGTTCATAGCATAAAAAACAAGGCGCCGAGGGAAAAAACTGATTCCATCCCTTGACCCCTTGACCCCTCGACCCCTTGACCTCTTTTATAAAAATACATGACGTCCTTTCAGGATCAGGCTTACACCAAAAAAAGCGAATATAATGATTGCAAAGCCGACGATGGAGAGAATGGCAGCTTTTTTACCATGCCAGCCAACGGTAATCCTGAGGTGGAGCACAAGCGCGTATATGAACCATGTTATGAGCGACCACACTTCCTTGGGGTCCCATCTCCAGTAAGTCCCCCACGCGGAATTTGCCCAGATTACCCCGGTGATCATAGCAAAGGTTAAGAGGGGAAACCCGAGAGTAATGAGATGGTAGTTAATCTCATCGAGTACCTGAAGGCTCGGCAGTTTCTGGAAAAGACTGCCCAGTTGTTTTGATTTTACGTACCGTTCCTGCATGAGATACATGACGCCGATTCCTGCAGCCATGGCAAATGCGGCATCTCCCAGAAATGCCAGAATAACGTGAATTCCGAACCAGTAGCTCTGCAGGGCCGGGCTCAACACCTTTATTTCCCTCGGGAAAATAGATGCCGAAAACATTAGAACAAAAACTATGGGCATTATAAATGAGCTCAGGAGCCCCGGTTTATAGCGAAATTCGTGGAAAAAAAATAATATCAGTACGCACCAGGAAAAAAATGAAGCTGCTTCGTGCATATTGGTAACCGGAATATGCCCTCCCTGAACATATCTCACAATAATATTCCCTGTATGAAACAGGAAACCGGTCACAGCCAGGTACAGGGCCAGTTTCGAAGTGGTTTTCCTGCCCCGGAAGATCTCTGCAATACCCGCGATTGTAGCAATAAAATAGAATGTCAGGGCAAGTTCAAATAGTAGGACATTTAATGCAATCTGCACGTTTCTGCTCCTTTATGAGGCGTAAATACAGTTATCAGACAATGAATATTGATATGAAGTTCTTTTCGGCATATGGTAAATTCATCTTAAATAGATGTTTCTATTAAATTATTCTTCTGTATATTTTTTGACATAAGCAAGGAATTTGTCAATTTCTCCCTGTTTTTTTATTAAATCGATATGAAATATTTTCGTGTCCGATTGGTGCAGGGGAGCTGTGGAAGAATAGTTCTTGCCTGTTCCGGCAGCGTTGACCACGATGATGTCTGCCTTTTTTATGATTTCTCTTGCCGATGACTTTATCTCTCCCCTTTCTCCGATTACGAATATAATCAGGTCCGGGTTTAAATACATAAGGGGGCTGTTCCCTTCGACTACAACTCCCTGAAGGCCATTCATATTACCGAGGGCGATGTCCAGTGCCCCCTCCAGTTGAGGCCCGCTGCTCTGGACCCAGACCACCTTTTCGGCACCGGCCCGGGACATGAGGGCCGTATCCTTGTCTCCCTGCAGCAGTACCTCAGGATCATCGGTGACAGAAGAATAGAGGCCGGTCCTCGTGCATTTGATTGCACCGAAGCCGGTGAGGTTTTTCAGTAAGATGGTGCAGAGGGTCGTTTTCCCCGCACTGCTGTGGGCGCCGGTGACGGAAATGATTTTGAATGGCATAGGGAAAGGATACAAGATGGAGGTTGCAGGATACAAGAAGCTTTCGGGCAGAATGTTGTCCCGTTGAGCGAACCAGCCATGGACTATCCGTCATTCTGAACGTCCGGCATCGCTCCCGGAAAATTCACTTGACAGGTGATGGATTTAATGATAAATAAAGAAGAGTTTTGCTTTAGGGGCTTTTAATGATGGGTCATTTTGATTTTGAGAATATAGTACATAACTATGAGGGGATGTTTGAGTAAACAGAGCCATCATTCTGAGAAGAAAGTAATATTAATAGCAGGCCCAGACGATCAGGGATACGGTCATACTTTATCCCTCTCCTTTAAAGATTGTGACGTAATAGGCAAACAAAATATCCAGGAAGCAAAAAGATATTACCTGACACATAGAGTTGATATTGCAGTCTTAAGCAATATTCCTGCAATTCCCTGCCTCTCCCTGCTGAAATTCCTTAAAAACATAAAACCTCATGTGAATATCATCATACTGACCAGGAATGGCTCTGAGGAGTTTGCTGTTGATGCGTTCAGAAAGGGTGCCACCGATTATTTTAGTGCTTCCTTTGAATTAAAGGAGTTGGAAACGAGGATTGGATGTCTGTTGATTTCAGAAGAAGTGAAGAACAGGAGACGATCTGATTATGGTCTGGACAATTTTCGAACAGCAGTGAATTATGCCTCTGAACATTACAATGAAAGAATTGAACTCCGCTGCGTTGCCCACCTTGCGGGGATGAGTCTTTCCTGCTTTCAAAGGTCTTTTAAAAAGAAGATGGGAGTGACATTTACAGAATACGTAAATAACCTTCGAATCTCAAGGGCAAAGAAAATGCTCGAAAACAGTAATTTGTCCATTTCTGAAATAGCATTCATGAGTGGTTTTTCAAATCAGTATCACTTCACCAGAACATTCAAAAAGATCTCAAATATATGCCCGAGCCTGTACCGGAATTCTCTGAAATCATAATAATCCGGGCATGGCGATTCCCCCCCCTCAAAGCAGAATAGGTCAAAGAAAAAGCATTATAGGACAAGATTTGTCAGGCATTTCGTGTTAATAATATAAAACAGGGCGACGATT
Organism: Thermodesulfovibrionia bacterium; assembly: GCA_945786855.1. Lineage (GTDB taxonomy): Bacteria > Nitrospirota > Thermodesulfovibrionia > UBA6902 > UBA6902 > CALZGI01. The sequence continues at coordinate 7,317 of CALZGI010000064.1, forward strand.
CATACTTATCATACAGCACAGTAACTGTTTCTAATTGGGGAGAGGGCAGGTTATGCACGTATCTTTTTTATTCAGCAATGCTTTCATATTCACGATCTGGTGGTAATGAATATACGATAGCGGTTAACAGGAACAGAGAAAAAATGATGGCATAAAAGCAACAGGCACAGCATCCATGAAACAGGCAAACATCTTAATCATTGACCTGCACGGACAAAACGAATATGGGGCTCAACTTGCTGATATCCTCGGGTCACTGCCCGGATTTGCCGTCCGAATTCAGTATGAGCAGATAAAAGAAGGACTGTCTCTTCATGATATAGCTGATCATATACAAAATATTACCTGCTCTGATACAAGCCTTATTTTTCTCATGTCATTATCAGTCCATCCTGAAAGGACGAATGAAATCGTTCGGGCAATGAGGAAAACCTGTTCCGACCTTCCTATTGTAGTAGTTCTGGAGGGATGGCAGTCCCATGACATCGTACATCTAATGCAGCACGGAGCGACGGACTTTCTTGTTCCTCCCCTGAAAGATATCGATATTATCCCTCGAATCTGGAGATTACTTGGACAGGTGAACCGGATGAACAGCTTGACCTATACGCTGAAAGAGAAACTCGGATTAAAACAGCTGGTGGGCAGGAGCCCCGTCTTTCTTGAAGCTACAGACAAAATCCCCCTGCTGGCCAAGTGTGACTCAACCGTTTTGATTTCAGGAGAAACAGGGACGGGCAAGGAACTCTATGCACGGGCGGTCCATTATCTGAGCCCCAGAGCGGACAAGGCATTCATGCCTGTAAATTGTGGGGCAATTCCTCTTGATCTGATTGAAAATGAATTGTTCGGTCACGAAAGCGGTGCATTTACCGGGGCATCGACATCCCGTCATGGACTGATCGAGGAGGCCGACGGAGGGACTCTTTTCCTCGATGAGATTGACTGTCTTCCAGCAAGCGCACAGGTAAAACTATTGCGTTTTCTTCAGGAGAAGGAGTTCCGGAAGCTCGGTTCAACAAAAATTCAGCAGGCTGATGTAAGGGTGATTTCTGCTACGAACGTAAATTTAGATGCATCAAGAAGAGAAGGGAAGTTCCGAAGTGATCTTTTCTACCGCTTAAACATCATTCCAGTCAGGGTTCCCGCGTTAAGTGACCGGAAGGAAGACATCCCGCTCCTGGCGCAGCATTTCCTGGAGAGGTACTCATCTGAGCTCAATAGACCGGTTACAGATTTTGAACCTGAGGCCATGGAAAAGCTTGTTTGTTTTGAGTGGCCGGGAAATGTCCGGGAACTGGAAAATGTCATCGAGCGTGCCGTTATTTTTTCAAGACACTCATGTATTGAGAGTGAACATATTGATTTGTATCAGACAGAAAAAGTGAAAAGTGACGATCCATTTCTCGAATCATTCAGGGTTGCAAAGTCAAGGGCAGTTGAGGAATTTGAAAGGGATTATATCCGGAAGCTTTTGACTATTCACAAAGGAAATATTGCAAAAGCAGCAAAGGCAGCGCAGAAGAACCGGCGTGCCTTCTGGGAGCTGATCCGTAAACATGGAATAGAGACAAAAGACTTCACATCCCTCTATTCCCGATAGCAGGACAAAAACCTGCATTGCTATGACATTTTTATCCTGCCTTATAATCTCTTCATTTTAAATTCCTTATCCTGTATTTCCATTTTATTGCCCGGATAAAGATGATCAATCCGGGCAATAAAATGGAATTGTCTTAATGTCTGGTGCTTTCCTTCGGGAAATGAGAACGTCCTGATCTTTCAATGTTTATTTCCCGCTGTCGCATTATGCGTCTTCTATAGAGCCCGATGGCATGCTTGTTGCTCACTCTTTCCGTATGGAGACATATGAATTGTGAAACGTGACCTGTGCCTGCCTGACAAATCACACATAACGCAGGAGATACTGGCCTATCTGCTTGAACACCCGGAGGCACAGGATACCCTTGACGGGATAGTGCAATGGTGGCTGCTGGACAGAAAGATCAGGTATCAGCAGAAAAAGGTGAAAGAAGCGATCGGTGATCTTGTTGCCAAAGAGATAATTATCGAGCAGAAGAAGCCCGGGAGAGAAAGTCGATATCGAGTGAACAGGGACAAAGCACAGGAAATAAAAGAATTCATCCAGGGAAGTTAGCAGGCGAGAGGAATGAGCAATGATAATACAGTGTACATGATGAAGTGGGTGTGATCGAGAATCAGGTGAGACAGCCGAAGATCAGGAAGAGAACTATAAATAATGTACTATCAAAAATACTGTTAGTAACAGTAAAGGGCGGTAGCCTGTTCAAATGCAATGATCTTTTTCGGCCAGGATTTAGTGACAGGGAAAATCGAATATACAAGGGGGAGTTTTATTATTCTGACATTCACCCTTATTGTTCCGGTTTTATGATGAAATGATAAATGAAGTCCTTGAATATATCCGTCGGGAGGTAAGGGATTACCTGGTTCTTAATGATGACGATGCCATCATAAACCATGCCCATGTGCTCAAGGAACCGAACAACGACAACGGGGCCTACATTTCACTTGTCAATATCGAAGAAGAAGCGGTTTTGAAAAACACCCGCCATTCTCTTCGCATCAACGATCAAATGATCTATCAGCAGCCTCCTGTTTTTCTCAATCTTTACCTGTTGTTCTCTTTTGAATTCGGAAATTACAGTACCAGCCTGACACGTCTATCCAAGGCGATCGAACGTTTCCAGAGCAAACCCGTCTTTTCTGCAGAGAATGAAACAGCGACCAATCCCTTGCCTGATGGACTGGAAAAGCTGATTTTCGATTTTCACAATTTAAGCTTTGAACAACTGAATCACTTATGGGGAGTGCTCGGCGGGGCCTATTTCCCGTCGGTGCTGTATAAAGTGCGGATGGTCAGGATTCAGAGTGACGATAGAATTACGGGCCCGGAGATTACCAGGATCCAGCTCGAAACCGGGGTGAAATAACGGATATGGGTTTCGTACTTGATTATAAGCCCTTCTTCAAGGTGAGCGTGATAGACAAGGTGAGCGGCAATTCCCTGCCGGGATTTTCTTTCCTGCCCACATCGCGGTGTTCCCGCCTGCTGAGTGATCATCAGCTTGTTTTTCGCGCAAGGGAGACAGGTCTTGCCGTCTATTTTGCCAGTAATCCACAGGCGGCTGACCCCCTGATGGGAAAAATCACCAGCCGTTCCCGGTTCAGTTTCTCTATGCAGCTTAAGGATTCAGCCTTTTTTACCCGCTATGCTCCTGATCCGGCGGCAATGCCCGGGCCGCAATTGTATTTCGATAATCTAACAGCTTCAGGCGACATTCAACCTGATACCCATCAAAGCCTTTCTCTTGGGGCTTCTGTTGATTCAGCCGATGCCGCCAGAATTTACCCCCATGTTTTTTTCGAGAAAACCGATCTTTCAGGAGGTTCTGTCCCGACCAAATATCTCGTTAAAGAAAAATTTGACCCTTCGGAGACTGTGAAGGAGTTGCAGATCGACACCAGCAGCGGTGCCCCCATGGTGAGCACACGGATCGATCTCTCTGCTAAGGCTGACGGACCCTATCTGCTTGAAACAGATGCCGCGGGCAGCACGGCGAAAACGATTTATCTGGACAATGCCCTGGCGGCCCGGGCAAATCTCGGCATCGTCGATATCTTATGGGAAACAGGACAGGACACGGTCCCCGCGGGAGGACTGAACTATACATTGACGTTCAATAAACAGTAAACCATTTTTTCCGGCGAGTTACAGGACCGGAGAAGGAGGAACCATGACTACCTATTATACGCCCGGCGTCTATATCGAGGAGATCTCCAAATTTCCACCCTCCGTCGTTGCCGTGGCAACGGCTGTTCCCGCCTTTATCGGGTACACCGAAAAGGCGGAAGATGAGAGCGGGACTGACCTGACCAATGTACCGACCCGCATCACGTCGCTCCTTGAGTTTGAAACCTACTTCGGTTCGGCCAATGATCAATCCCTTTCAGTTGATGTGGTGCAGACAATTCTTTCGTCCACTGGTCAGGTCACTGACACAGCGGTATCATTCAACGGTACGCCCCCTTCCTTGCCGTCACACTTTCTCCACTACAGCATGAAGATGTTTTTTGATAACGGAGGAGGACCCTGTTATATAGTTTCAATCGGGGATTTTACAGCGGTTTTCAATCCGGCTGATTTTACTGATGCGATTGACGAACTGGAAAAGTATGATGAGCCGACGCTGCTGGTATTTCCGGACGCCTGCCTGGGCGATGCAGGACAGGTCGGTACAATAATTGATCAGGCACTGGACCATTGTAAAAAGATGCAGGACCGCTTCACTATTGCCGATGTTCGCAATGCTGTTCCTACCGGTACGAACACAAACGCTGAAGTAACAACTGATCTGCGCAACAACATCACCAGCGACCTCGAACAGGTCAAGTATGGCGCTGCGTATTTCCCCTATCTCGACACCAAGCTTCCGTTCTCCAGCAGCGATGACAATATCACCGTAAATGCGCACACTACCAATACCATTCAGGCCGATGGCAGCATAATAGCGGGCAGCGGGAGCATTGCCGCGGCGACAGCAATCAGCCATGCGTCGGTAAAGGAAGATGAAACTGCGGTGTATAATGCAATCAAGTCGTTTATCATCGCCAATGCCACAGTGACTTTGCCGCCAAGCGGTGCCGTTGCCGGGGTTTATGCCCGGGTTGACAAGGCCCGAGGGGTCTGGAAGGCGCCTGCCAATGTCAGCATTGTTAGTGTCTCAGGCCCGGCCGTCAATATTACCAATGACCTCAATGATGGTCTGAATATTGATGCCACGACCGGAAAATCGGTGAACGCCATACGTGCCTTTACCGGGAAAGGAACCCTTGTCTGGGGGGCACGGACACTGGCCGGAAATGACAACGAGTGGCGCTATGTTCCGGTCAGACGCTTTTTCATCATGGTCGAAGAATCGGTGAAGAAGGCAACCGCCCATTTCGTATTTGAACCCAATGACGCAAACACCTGGGTCAAGGTGCGCAGCATGATTGAAAATTTCCTGACCCTTCAATGGCGCGACGGGGCCCTTGCCGGTGCCAAGCCTGACGAGGCCTTCTACGTCAAGGTGGGCCTCAACCAGACCATGTCGGCCCAGGATATCCTGAACGGCTACATGATTGTCGAGATTGGCATGGCCGCGGTGCGGCCGGCGGAATTCATTGTCCTGCGTTTCTCTCACAAGATGCAGGAATCCTGATCGTTACAATTAATCAGAGGATAAAGGAGGACAACCATGACAGACTATCCACTTCCAAAATTCCATTTTCAGGTCGAAATGGGCACTGAATCCACTTCCTTTACGGAAGTGTCGGGCCTGGACAGGGAAATTGAGATCATTGAATACCGCGACGGCGCCAGTCCTGAGTTCAGGAAGTTGAAGATGCCGGGCATGGAAAAGAACAGCAACATTACTCTCAAGGGGGGAGTTACGGCAGGGAATAACGAATTTTTCGACTGGATGAATACGGTGAAGATGCATACTATTGAGCGCCGCGATATCACCATAAGCCTGCTCAATGAAGAGCATGAACCGGTAATGGTCTGGAAGGTCAAGAACGCCTGGCCTGCAAAGTTGGTCTCGACTGATATGAAGGCCGACGATAACAACGTGGCGATCGATTTAATAGAACTTGCTCATGAAGGGCTGGTCATCCAGAACGAAGGATAATTGCCATGTATTATCCGCCCGTCGGCTTTCATTTCCGGGTCGAGTTCGGCCTTGACGGCATAGGAGACAACGATTTTCGCTTCCGCGAAGTCTCCGGGCTGTCGATGGAACTCGAGGAGGAGACCTATAACGAGGGGGGAGAGTTGCGCTTCGTCCATAAATTGCCGGTGCGTGCCATCTTTCCCGACCTGGTCTTAAAGCGGGGGCTCCTTGTCGATTCGGTGGTGCGCACATGGTGTGAGGACGCCATCCATAACTTTGACATTCAGCCCATCACGGTCTGGGTGACGCTGCTCAACGAAGAACATGAACCGCTGCTGACCTACGCCTTCTTCAGCGCCTGGCCGAAGAAATGGAACATCAGTGATTTAAACGCTGAAAGCAGCGAAATCATAATCGAAAGCCTTGATCTGGGCTACCAATATTTCAGGGCACAATAAATTATGGCTGTCATCATTAACGAACTTTTAATCAAGGCCAGCGTCGATATCGGAGGGAAGGAAAAAAAGCCCGCCGCTACCGGTGCAGACGGAAGGAAGACCCTTGATCGCAAGGGATTAATCGAAGAATGTGTCGAAGAAGTGCTTAAGGTCCTTGAGAGGAAGGGGGAGCGCTAGCATTATGGTAGACGGTAGATTGGCAAAATTGACAATCACCCCTTATGAGGACTCGGAAACCGTTCAGGTCGGTTCAGAGGCCGGTCCTTCCTTTGTCGCCCAGTTCAATCCGGAATCCTTCACCATCAACAACGAAATCGGGCTGATGCCGGAAGAGCCTTCCCAGGGTGATAGTGGCGAAGAGGCCAAGTTCAGAGCGATCAAGCCCCGCACCTTCAGCTTCGACTTTATGATGGACGGCACCGGCGCCAGCGGCGAAAAGATTGATGTTCTGGACCAGATTGAACTGTTCAAGAGAACCACCGGTTATTTCGGGAAGATTCACCGCCCCATGTTCCTGCTTTTGAACTGGGGCTCGTTGATCGATAGTTCCGGTATTGCGACCTGTGTGCTCGAGAGCTTCTCAATTAACTACAAGCTAATCCGGCAAGACGGCACGCCGCTGCGTGCCCTTCTCTCGGCGACCTTTCGCGAGCACAAACCAGCCCGGCTGCGGGAATTACAAAAAAAAGATAGCTCGCCGGACCTGACTCATCTGCATAAGGTCATCGACAATGAGCATCTGTCGCTGATTACCTATCGTATTTACAAGGACCCGCGCTATTACCTTCACGTTGGGGAAGCGAATGGTCTGAACAATTTAAGGAAGATGACAAAGGGTCGAAGTCTCGCCCTTCCACCATTGAGATAATGCACTATGCCTGATCGCACTGTTCAAACACCACGGCCTACTGATCTGACCACCTTTACAATTAAGGTGGACGGCGAGGAACTGCCCGGCACCTACCGGGTCGTTTCGATCGATATTGCCCGGGAGATCAACCGGATTGCTACGGCCAGCTTGGTCCTGTATGACGGTGATCCGGCAGCGCAGGATTTCCCGCTCAGCAGCGGTGAGCTTCTCGCGCCCGGCCAGGAAATCGGGATTGAGGGCGGCTATTCCAGCGATGAAACCCTGTTATTCAAAGGGGTGATCACCCGGCAGAAAATCAAGGCCGGGCGCAAGGGTGAAAACCTTCTTCTCGTCGAGTGCAAAGACCCTTTCTACCGCCTGACACTGGCACGAAAATCCCGCTATTTCAAAGATAACTCCGACAGCGACGTTTTCGAGAGCATAGTCGGCGAATACGACGGACTGGCCATAGAGGCCGAAGCGACCGGGGAATCCCGTCCGGATATTGTTCAGTACCGGTCCAGCGACTGGGATTTCATTGTCTCCCGGGCTGAAGCACTGGGGATGGTCTGCATCACCGAAGACGGCACCCTGAAGATCGGCAAGCCCGATCTGAGTCAGGAGCCGGCCGCAAGCGCGGCCTTTGGCACTGGCATATATGACCTGGAGATGGAGATGGATGGTCGTCTCCAGACCGAAGCGGTGACCGCGGCAAGCTGGGATATAGCCAACCAGGAAATACTCTCCTCCGAATTGACCGATGTCGATGCTCCTGCCCAGGGAAATATCGATGGCATTACCCTGGCACAGGATGTTGGGGCCGGGAAAATCGAATTGCAGCACGGCGGGGTTCTCTCTCAGCAGGAACTCGATGCGTGGGCCGAGGCGAAGCTGCGCAAATTGCGTCTTTCCAAAATTCGCGGGACCGTCCGTTTTCAGGGAAACGGCGATGTCAAACCGGGTGTCCTGATCGACCTGGGAGGCCTTGGTGATCGCTTCAACGGTGCTGCTTATGTCTCCGGGGTCCGGCACGCCCTCGGCGGCGGCGACTGGGAGACCAGTATTCAGGTCGGTTTCCATCCGCAATGTCATTATCAGAAATTTCCGATCAACGCCTCCCCCGCCAGCGGGATATATCCGGCAATCAACGGGCTACAGATCGGTGTGGTGACCCAGCTTCAGGATGACCCTGCAGGTGAAGACCGGGTCCTGGTGCGCCTCCCGATCATTAATCCTGATGCCGAGGGGATCTGGACGCGGATCGCGACCCTCGACGCCGGGGAGAATCGCGGCACTGTCTTCCGCCCCGAGATCGGGGATGAAGTCATCGTCGGATTCGTCAACGATGATCCGAACCAGGCGGTGATTCTCGGCATGCTCCATAGCAGTGCCAAGCCTGCCCCGCTTGCGGCCAGCGATGACAATCATGAAAAAGGTCTGGTGACCCGCAGCGAGATGAAGGTGGTCTTTAACGATGATGAGGTTAGTCTGACCATTGAGACCCCCAAGGGGAACAGCATTGTCTTCAGTGAAAAGGACGGTGCTGTGACCGTCACGGACGAAAACGAGAATACTATCACTATGAATTCCGATGGCATCTCAATGGAGAGCCCGGCGGATGTGGTCGTCAAGGCCGCCGGCGATGTGCGCATCGAAGGGGTGAATGTCGAGATCAAGGCCAGCGCCAGTCTGACCGCCGAAGGGGGCGCCGGGGCCGAACTGAAGAGCGGAGGCACCACAGTCGTCAAAGGTTCGCTGGTGCAGATTAATTGATCAGAATGGATAAACGATGAAACCGGCAGCTCGAATCACAGATATGCACACCTGCCCGATGATCAACCCCGGCGGCGCTCCGCACGTTGGCGGGCCGGTGCTGCCTCCGGGGTCCCCAACGGTGTTGATCGGAGGGCTCCCGGCCGCCCGTATGGGAGATATGGCCACCTGTGCTGGGCCGCCCGATTCGATTGTTTCCGGTTCTGCAACAGTAATGATCGGCGGCATGCCCGCTGCCCGTCTCGGGGATTCGACGGCCCACGGCGGGTTAATCGCCGCCGGAAGTGCAACCGTCATGATAGGAGGATGAGACATGCCAGCAGACAGTGATTTTCTCGGCCGTGGATGGAGCTTTCCGCCGGCCTTTGACAACGGATCGGCATCGGTGGAAACGGCCAGCGGTGTCGAGGACATCCATCAGAGCCTCGGGATCATCTTCACCACAGCCCTGGGGGAGCGTATCATGAATCCGACCTTCGGCTGCAACCTGGAAACGATGCTCTTCGAACCCCTGAACACCTCGACCGTTGCTTATATCAAAAACATGATTGAAACGGCCATTCTTTACCATGAACCGCGGATCGATGCTGAATCGATCGATCTGCAGCAGGATAACGCGCAGGGGATTCTCTTTATCGAGGTGAATTACAAGGTGCGCGGCACTAATTCGCGCTTTAATTTTGTCTATCCTTTCTACATAAATGAGGCCAGTAAATAGATGCCGGCAAAATGTAATCAGAAAAACCCGCTCAAACGCAGCGGCACCCATCAGGAGGCACGGGTGCCTGACGCACTTTCCCCCGAATCCTTCAGGGTCGACGAACGTTCCCTGGCCGATCTGGTACTCTTTGCCCGACGCTACAGCAGACACCTGAAATACTACACCGGCAACAACGTCGCGTATGGGGACTGGCTGCCCTTTTTTACCTCTGACATCACCGTCACACTGGCCGGCCTCAGCAAAATTCCCGTCGGTTCATTCCTTTCCTTCAACACCGGTCTGCAGGACTATCTGACCGATGATCAGCTGCCCGCAGAGGCGGACTTGTCCAGTCACTTAAAGCTGTTTTTCCACCTGCCGCTGCTGTTGATCAACAACATCGGTGACTATTTCGCAAAAATATCGAGCGAGCATGCGATGAAGGGTTACATCGGGCAGCTCGTTGTCCGTGAGCTGGAAACTCCGATCCGCGATCTGATTACCTACTATAAAGGTGTCCTCCTCCTGCCTCAGCCGTTGTTTGACGACACCCCCCTGAGCCTGGCGGATTACAACACCACATTTGACGACCTTGATTCCAGGATTCAGCTGCCTATGGTGGTGACGGAGCGCATTGACGAAGCGGCGGCGTTCCCGGACCTTGCCATAGAGCCGGAAATGATCAGCGGCTTTGCGCCCTCCGGGTGGAGCGATTTCTATGCCGCCATCACCGGTGATGCGGGTCCTTATGAGGGCGGCGCGGACGCATTCGAAAAAGTCTACGACGCTCTTAATTACAATCTGCTTGTAAATGCCGCAGGGAGGATCTACCAGGCAGTGCAGAGGATTGCCGAAGAGGCTGATAATCATCTGTCCGCATCATTGACAGACTTTGAAGAACATACACCGCATTACGGATTGTGGCTTGCCTTTCTGCAGCTGTTCCAGAAAAATCAGGAACAGATCAACACCCTCACAGGAAGACACCTGGACCATTACTATAAGGACATTCTTCAGCTGTGCCTGAGGGCTGCAGAGCCGGACCAGGTCCACCTGCTGTTCGAACTGACCAGGAATATCGAAGACCATCTGCTCGAACAGGGGACCCTGTTCAAGGGGGGGAAGGACAGTGCAGGCAATGAGGTTATCTATCAGCTCGACGAGGATTTTGTTGTGAACCGGGCGAGCGTCGAGGAACTGAAGGCTCTCTATATCGACAAACGGGATGTGGACGGCACCGATTCCTATCTGCCCTTTGCCTCACCAGTGGTGAACTCCAGAGACGGTAAGGGGGAGGAATTGCCTGATGATGCACCCATGTGGGAACCTTTCGGGCCCTTTGAGGGGATTGCCGATGCCGGGATCGGCTTTGTGCTGGCCGACCGTCAGCTGTTTCTGCGTGAAGGTGAGCGTACGGTGACGATTACTGTTACGCTTGTCTCTCCCCTCACACAGCAACTGTCCCCGGGAGCTTTCACTGCGGCGCTGACAGGTGAGGAAGGCTGGTTCGAGATCGGGCCGGGTGCAAAGCTTGATGTGAAATATACTGCCCCTGAAGACCTGACATTCACAATCAGGCTCGATGGTGAAGATCCTTCGATCATCCCTTACGATGGCGAGATTCATGACGGGGAATATGACACGGAACTGCCGCTGTTAAAAATTCTGTTTCATTTTACGAATGAGGTACCCACTTCTGTATCACCATTTACCAAGCTCAAGGACATCAGCTTTGACAATATTATGCTGCAGGTCGAGGTGAACTCGGCGCGAAATTTTACCCTGCAGAACGAATTCGGCGTTATCGATACCTCAAAACCCTTCCTGCCTTTCGGCCCGGCACCCAAAAAGGATGCCCCGCTGATCCTGGGCAGCAGTGAACTGTTCAGCAAGAAACTGGACAGCATCAGGCTCGTTGTGACATGGGACGAACCTTACAATAGGGCCGATTATTTTTTAACGACATCCCCCAATGATTACAAACTCAGTTTTCGTTATCTGAAGGAATCAGCATGGCAGGGCGACGGGAGCGTTTATCCTCTTCAGCTCTTTGGCGCCGCTTCTGTCTTTGGGCGTTCTGAAATATCCTCCGGCACAGTTATTGTGCCTTTTGCCTTTGCGAAAAAAGGGATTGACTCAGGAGCAATTCCCGCTGCGTCAACAGAATTAATTGAGGTGTTCAACCTGAAAGCACCGTCGGCAAATTCCATCCTGCTCAGCGATCTCGATTCCCTGTCATACGGGCTGGATCAGACGATGGATAACGAGCCTTATACCAACACATCAAGTTCAGGATTCATTCTGCTGTCTCTCAATAAAAACTTTGGTCATGATAAGTTCGTCAATGAAAAAACCCTGGCGCTGATCAACAAAGCAAACCCGGGCGGGTATACGGAAAATGCTGCATATAATTATACGAATGCCCTGCCCAAGGATCCCTATACCCCAAGGGTTGCCCGGATCGAGCTGAATTACGCGAGTACCGGGGCGGCCCCGACAGCACTCTTCCATGTGTACCCTTTAGGGCGCAAACGGGCTGACACAGATTCCGGCCGCCTCTTCCCTGAACTGCCTTACCAGGGCGAACTGTACATGGGGATCGGGGACCTTGACCCGCCGCAGCGCCTTTCGCTGCTGTTCCGGAGCGCTGAAGGAACGGCCAACCCGCTCAAGGGTGAGGGGGCCCTTCTCTGGCACTACCTCAAGGGCAATGAATGGATCGCCTTTCAAGAGCAGGATATCGATGATAAGACCGACAACCTGAGCGGGAGCGGTATTGTCGGCATCGCCGTGCCCGATGATGCCGACACTGAGCATGATCTTCTTCCTTCTGGCCTGCACTGGCTTCGCATGGCGGTGGTCAGTGATGCCGATGCCCTGAATTCCCTGATCAGCATCGAATCTCAAGCCGCCTCGGCGACATTCCTGGATCAGAATAATGCCGCCGATTTCCTCGAAACCCCTCTGGCCGCCGGTACCATATCCAAACTCAAAATCAGTGACGGATCGATCAAGAAGATCGAACAGCCGGGGGAATCCTTTGGCGGGCGATCCCGGGAGAGCGACGATCATTTCTACACCCGTGCCAGCGAGCGCCTGCGCCACAAGGACCGCGCCGCTGCCCTGTGGGATTACGAGCACCTGGTCCTTGAGAGCTTTCCTGAAATTTACAAAGTAAAGTGCATTAACCATACTGAGCTGTGCCGCGATCTCGACAGCAACATCATTGCTGACAATGAACTGAAGCCCGGACATGTGCTTGTCGTGGCGATCCCCTATATCACCGAAGAGTCCGCTGTCGATCCCCTGCGCCCCTATACCCGCAAGAAGACGCTGGTGGCGATCGACGAGTTCCTGCGTCAAAGGATGTCGCCATTCGTAAATCTCGAAGTGCAGAATCCGAAAATCGAAGAAGTCCAGGTCAAGTTCGAAGTCGCTTTCCACGAGAACATTGCTGACATAAGTTTTTACAGGGATGAACTCAATCTGGCGATCCGGCGCTACCTGACTCCATGGACATACGGGGAAGGGGTGGAAATCAGCTTCGGCGGCAAGTGGCACAAGTCGGCGATTATTAATTTTGTCGAGGAACAGTCCTATGTTGATTACCTGAAAAATTTCGAGATGTATCACCGGATCGATATTGAGAAGCAGAACTGGAGCAAAACCGATGAAGAAGTCGTCGAGGCTACTACCTCGCGATCAATTCTGGTTTCTCACAAGTCCCACATCATCAAGGAGATCGTGTAGCATTATGCGTGAATCATCTGTCATCGATAAAAACAGGGTCCTCCTCCCCGCACAGGATTATTACTTTCTCCGGGAAAAAGGGATCGAATACATTCAGAGTCATTCCGGTAAGATATGGACCGACCACAACCTGCATGATCCCGGCATAACGGTTCTGGAAATCCTCTGCTATGCGTTGACCGACCTCGGCTATAGAACCGGATTCCATATCTCCGATCTGCTCGCTTCACCGGACGGAGCGGCCGACCCACCGGAAGTCAGCAGCTTCTTCCCGGCCCACGAGGTGCTGACCGCCTCGCCCCTTACTATGAATGATTATCGCAAGCTGCTGCTGAAGATCGAAGGGGTACGCAATGCCTGGCTTGACCCTATGATGGACCCGGCGCAGGAAGACAACTACAAGGAATCAGAAGTTCCGATATACGCCGACTGCCTGGCTGGTGGACTGTCCTACGATCCGCTCAATTCTCAGGGGAACGAGAATCCGCGGATTCCTCTGAGCGGCCTGTACCGGGTTCTGCTCGAATTCGATATTGACGACCAACTCGGATCGCTCAATGAAACGAAACTGACCTTCACGGTGATAAAGGCGGGCCCGCTGAAGGGCGTCACCCTGTCGATCGACAGCAAAGATCCGGGCTTCCTCTCTGGTGAAATCGACTTCAGTGCCGATTTCCAGGGTGTCGCCCAGGTCAAGTCAGTGGCGGGGAGTGGGAAAACCTTTGACGCTGCCGTCGAAATAGATCCTGCAAACGGCGATAAAGTGTCACTTGATAAAGTGGTAGTGAAGATCATTCAGGACAAGCCGGACCCCGACGGGCCTCCTGTTGTCGTCAACACGATCGACCTGGAGCCACTGCTGGCAGACAGTGAGATCGATGGTCCTATGGGTCTGTTCTGGACCAAACAGCAGGCAATTCAGCAAAGTCTTGAGGCGGTCTGCTGTGTCCTCGACGCACAGCGCAATCTCTGTGAGGATTTCCTCAGCATCGAGACGGTCAAGTCCGAATGTGTCGCTGTCTGTGCCGATATTGAAGTCAGGAAAGACGCCGACATGGAGGCCGTGCAGGCCAGGGTCTATCACGAAATCGAAAAATATTTTAATCCACCGGTCAATTGCTACACCCTCAGGGAACTGCTCGATGAAGGGCTCTGCGCCGATGAGATTTTCAACGGACCCTCTATAAATTTCGCGTTCACCTGCGGTGGAGAGCCGGTCTTTACCAGGCCCGGCTTCATAAAGACCGGAGAGCTTGAAGCGAGCGAACTGCGCCGGACCATCTATACTTCGGACATCATCAATCTGCTGATGGACCTGGAAGAGGTCATTTCGATCAAGAACGTTCTTTTGCGCAAGTACGATGCTGACGGCAGTCCCGTCGGCCCCAGTCAGAAATGGTGTCTCGACATTACCCCTTTGCATCAGCCGGTACTTGGTATCGAAAAGTCTAAGATCCTGTTCTTAAAGGACGGCATCCCATACATCGCAAAGCAGCGGGAGTTTCAGAACACGCTCAAGCATCTGCGGGCCATGGCGCGCAAGGCCGCCTATGTCGAGCCGGACCAGGTGCTCGATCTGCCGCGCGGAACCTATCGCGAGACCGATCAGTTTTTCTCCATCCAGAATGATTTCCCCCTGACCTATGGGATCGGTGAGCCGGGCCTTCCTGCCACGGCAAGTAGCGAGCGTATCGCTCAGGCCAGGCAGTTCAAGGCCTACCTGACCTTTTTTGATCAGGTGCTGGCCGATTATCTGGCGCAACTGGGGAACCTGCAAAAACTCTTCTCCCTCGACAATACATTGGCCCGGACCTATTTCTCCCGTTACCTCGACGCCATTCCCGGGGTTCGCACGCTGTTCGAGGATGAATTGTATGTTGATAAGGACTTACTCAAGGACGAAGCCAGGCGGACTTTACTGACCGAGGACGAAGAGCTGTTCATTGATCGCAGAAACCGCCTGCTCGATCACCTGATCGCCCGCTTTGCCGAGCAGTTTACCGATTATGTGCTGATGATGTTCTCTCTCGACGGCGACGTCCTCAGGACAGGGAAAAAACTGATTGACGACAAGATCGATTTTCTTCGCGAATATCCGGTCATCAGCCGCGAGCGCCATAAGGCCTTCAATTACCGGCCGCAGAACCCGGCTGATCTGTGGGACACCGATAATGTCTCGGGACTGGAGAAACGGGTCAGCCGCCTGCTCGGCATCGAGAACTATGTTCGCCGCGACCTTGCCTGCGCCGCTCTTTTTGATGAGCTGTTCAGTACACGCAAGACGGGCAATGAATTCCGGGTCGAAA
Organism: Thermodesulfovibrionia bacterium; assembly: GCA_945786855.1. GTDB lineage: Bacteria > Nitrospirota > Thermodesulfovibrionia > UBA6902 > UBA6902 > CALZGI01. The sequence continues at coordinate 22,853 of CALZGI010000064.1, forward strand.
TCAAATCATCGGACAACGACGTCCTTTTTAAATCGAAAGAACTTTTCCCGAGCCGTGAGGCGGCCCTGGATGAGGCGCGCACACTCTTCCCGCAGATGCGGCAGGAGGAATCCTTCGTCATAGACAGCAGCGGCGGAACGGGGCAGGTTTTTTACACACTCCATGGTGGCGGCTCGACGCTGCTGCAGGATGAGCTGTTCAACGACGAGGAGGGAGCGGTGCAGAGCGTCCGTGCAATCATTGAACGGTACGATGAAATTTTGTACACCGGTGAGGCGTGCAATCTGGAAGGCTTCCATCTTATCGAGCATCTGCTGCTGCGGCCCCTGTCTGACCAGGATGAGCTGATGGCGACCTGTCTCAGTTCCGATTGTCAGTTCTGCGGTGAGGAAGACCCCTATTCGTTCAGGATTTCGGTGATTCTCCCGGCATGGCCCGAGCGTTTCGACAACCTGCACTTCAGGGCCCTGTTCGAGAGGACCCTGCGTGAAGAGTGTCCAGCTCATATTCACGCCCGTATCTGCTGGGTCAAAAACGAACAGATGATGGAACTGGATGAAAAATACCGGGCCTGGATCGTGGCCCGCTCAAAGAAAGATGTCAACGAAACGGAACTGAGGGAAGCTCAAGGAGAGTTGATTCTCCTGCTTCAGCGGCTGAGAACGGTTTACCCTTCGGCTACCCTGCATGACTGCGAAGAGGGCAGCGATGAAAACCCTGTTCGACTCGACAGTACCAATTTAGGACTCTTTTAAGTGAAAGGAGTATGACTATGCAGAATTCCTATCCGATTTTTGAAAGCGGCCAGGTTTTGATGTCAAAACATCTCAATAACCTCGCCAGCTATCTTGCAGAGCAGGATCAGCTCACACGCAGCAAGCTGATCGGCATCGGGGTCGTATGCGGATTGGAGGTCGATTACCCATCGGATGGGAACCTTCTGCGCATCAGCGCCGGTGTTGCAGTAACCTCCGAAGGGCACCTGATTGTCCAGGACAAATGTTCGCTCAGCCATCACCGACTCTATACCCTGCCGACACCCGAATTCGAGGAGGTCCCGGAGGACCTTTCTCTTCATGAGGAGGTGCAGTATCCTTTTTTTCTCGACGGAAACGGAAACCAGATCCAGCTCTGGGAGCTGTTCGCAGAAGATTACATCCCGAATCCCGGAGAGCCGGACCTGATCCCTGTCAGCAAGCAGTTTCTTAACGATAAAATCGTAATGCTGTTTCTCGAATGTGTACAGAGCTCACTCAAAAGCTGCGAGCTCAATGACTGCAGTGACAAAGGGGCCCGGCTGACCTTTACAGTGCGCAAACTGCTGGTGAGCAAAACTCATGCCCGGGCGATTCTTGATATGGAAGAAGAGATTGCAGGGCGGCCCGTTGATCGCAACACCCACCCGAAATATTCGCTGCAGCAGCTGTATATCGAAAAAATCAACCCGGCAGGCAATAATCTCAGGACCTTTGAAGACCTGTCCGATCGCGTACTCGATATCCTGGCAACTGAAGGGCCGTTGATTGCCAAGGCCCTGCAGGAGGGCTATCTTGCTTATAACTATCTGCTTTCCGATATCTATCCGGAGAATGCATTTCCCGGCGGCCCCTTCAGTGATACCGAATTTTTACTCAAGGGACTCGATAACCTTTCGCAAAATATTTTTCTGGTCCAGTACATCTACGACCTGCTCTATGATCTGATCCAGTCGCACAACGAATTTCTCGCCGTAGCCTGTAAACTGGAAGCGGAATGCTGCCCGAACCCGGAGCGGTTTCCCAGGCATGTGCTGCTTGGGCCGGTGGAAGACCAGCCGACCGCTTTTGAACCGCCCAAGCGGGGCAGCGCCTTTGATCCCCTCAAACTCGACTCCGGTTTCGGAGCATCCACCAGACCGGCCCCCTATCGCCACCATTTTATTTTTTCAGTGCTCTTCGACCGCCACCATGAAAGACTGCACAGGGTGCGTTCACTGCATTACCGGACCTTTCTGCTTCCCTATCGCTATCACATCGATGATCTTTTGAAACGGGATATCAGGATAATCCCAAGCCGGGACGGAGATGCAGGCCTGTCTGAAAAATCAATCCCCTTTTACTATGCCTTTAAAGAAAATGATGATCTTCACCGCAACTGGTCCTTCGGCAGGACGATCAAGAATTGGCTTGAACAGGTCTACGCTCACCAGTTCACCAGTAATGCAAATCATCCACTGCTTCTCAAACTCGAGGACCAGAATTTTTACCGAATCGAGGGAATTGTCGGCAAAAGCCTCGGGAATGTAATGCGTCAACTTCTCACCCAGAAAAAGGAACTGGGGCTGTCTTTTGCTGTTGAACCGGTTTACCTGGGTCTCAGCGTCAAAGATGATCATTCTTCGGTCACTCTTGATAAACAGACGCAGCAGCGACTGCAGCGGGCCCTTTTCAAGCTGCTGCTGTGCCGCTTCCGTGATCTTGATGTAATATTCCTGATTTTGATGATGACCCTGTTCTTTTTTCTGTACGTCATCATCTCCCGCCTGGCTGCACTGGGAGCCCGCTCCGTGGCTACGCTGCCAAAACGTGCTGTACTATCACGGACTACCCGGTCGACAGCAGGAGCAACTACCGCCGCTGATTCAGTCATTCTGAGGCCGGAGTTATTGAAAGCGAAAATTGCAGTCGACAAGACCAGGGCCGACACGCTGTTATTTGAGATCCGCCAGAAGACCTATACAAAGGGGCAGGTGACAAAAAAAGTGAGGCCACAAAAAGGGGATGAGGAGTCGATCGGCGCTGCCTACGAAAAAATTATCAAAAGCGGGGCCGGAGAAGAAAACCTTTTCGACCGCACTCTGAAATATGCAAAAACGCTCAATATCGACGCAAAGGCGGAGGATATCGCCAATAATCTTTATCCCACGATTTCGATCATCGACAAGTCGGAACAACTTATGAGAGATGTCAGCAGTGCTTCAATTGCGGAACTCGACATGCAGACATTTCAGGAAAAATACGATGCCTTCGAAGTCGCTTACGACGAATACCTGAGCCATGCCGCCACCACCGATACCAAAAACAACACGGAAATAGCCGCCTCGCAAAATATGCTGGCGATCAACCAGGGACAACTTGAGGCAGGTGGATCGGTTACCCTCATCAACAGCATGCTCAAGGAATTTCAGGCGCGCCTGAAAAAGATCTTCGGAGAGCTCATTCTTGAGGGATATGAGAAGCGGCATCCTGGCATGGAACACAAGTGCGGCGTCTCGAAAGGGGGGACCCTGATTCTGCTCCACACCCACCAGAACCTGATCCGCCAGGTGCTTGGGGATAATCAAAACAGGATCAACGAAAAATTAACGGCCATGTATGAAAAACTTGGTAAGAAGAACCGAGCCCGGAAGGTCAGGGATCCTCTGAAAGCGTTGGCGCAGGCCCCGGCAGGGACAGATCCGCTCGACGATTTTGTGGTGCTGGCTGATTTCTGCATCCCCTATCTGTGCTGCGATACCGATTGCAGCGATATTGTTTTTGAGAAGACACCGGGCAACATCGTTCGAAACGGCATCGTCGCGGGCAGAGTTTTCGGTACCCGGGCCGGACGCGGGGCGGCGGCCCCGGCAGCACTGAAAAATGCCGTTATCTCAGTGATAAATAGCGAGACCAAAGAGGCTGTAGCTGTCGAATCGATCGGTGAGGCTTTTTCGTTTTCCGCACCGGCTGGAGTCTACCGGATCGAAGTGAAAAAGCGGGGACATGTCACAAGCGAGCGGCTGATTCGTGTTCCGGAAGGCGGTGAAATTCTTGAAAATTTCGTGCTCGATCGGCCCGGGAGCTGAATACCTGTTTTAATGAAATCCACCGATGCTGGCCATCGGTTCAGGAGGATGTGAGGAGGAATTGACCGTGGCTGATGCACCTTGTCACATCATCAACAGCACCCGGTTCCATGTCTCGCTGCTGCAGGATTCGGACGCAATTAAAGCCCCATCCAGGCTTGCGGAATTCTTCCGCCGCATTATTCAGCCGGCACTCGACAAAGCCCTTTCCAGCTACTCATCCGATGATCATGACTACCGGATTGACCGTCTGGTGATCGATCTCGGTGATATCGATATTTACCAGCCCGACCGGGCCAACTCCGAAAAAATTATCGCCATTACCGCAAAGGCTTTGCGACGGCTTGGAAAATCTGAGATCTTCTCCGCTGCTCCCGAGGTGAGGCTGCGCAGAAGTTTTGTTGAATTCCTGGAGACCGGCCAGCTCCCCTGGGACACCCGGATTCCTACACTTGCATCTCTTGAGAAAGACATTCAGATGCTGGAGGTGAAAGAAGTCGGTCTCCTGCTTGAAGGGCTCAAGCCGCTTCTTATGCGACCCGCCATCCGGCGTCGCCTGCTGGAGCAGTTCAGTTTTTCCTTTCTTCACTGGATACTGCAACAAATGCATCCCGCTCTTGCCGCTGTATTCTCTGCTGTGGAAAGCCGCCAACGGCTTGTGCTCAGCCTCTTTGAAAAACTGGATGTCCAATTTCAGGTTGCGGCCAGTCTTCACCCCGGCAGTTCACCCAAAGCGGTGGCAGAGGCAATTCAAGAGCAGTTGATTGAATCGCGGAGTGGAAAAAAGGGGCCGGCTGCGGTTGCCGGTGATCGTATCGATCCCGAAGAGGCAGAAAAGGTCGTCTTTGTCTCTCAAGCAGGGGTTGTCCTGCTTCACCCCTTCTTTATCCGCTTCTTTGACAGGCGGGGACTGCTCGATTCCGGTCAGGACTTCAAAGATGCCCCGTGCCGGGAGAAGGCCGTCCATCTGCTCCATTTCCTCGCCACCGGCCATGAGCGTCCCGAAGAACCGCAAACGGGTATCTACAAAATTCTCTGCGGGCTCGATATCATGGGGCCTGTTCCGAAAAACCTGTCACTGGAACCGGAAGACCGGGACGAGGCTGTGCACCTTCTCGAATCAGCGATCGAACACTGGGGCAGGCTGAAAAACACTTCTCCTGACGGTCTGCGGACCTCCTTCCTGCAGCGGCAGGGGAAGCTTGTTCGGACGACTGAGGACGGCTGGCACCTGACGGTGGAGCAGCAATCGATAGACATCCTGCTCGGGACACTACCCTGGAACCTCTCCGTCATCCGCTTCCCCTGGCTCACACAGCCGGTGCAGGTGGACTGGGCATAGACCAATGAAAAGGGCAGCGGCAAAAATAAACCCGAAACACACCTCCCGGGTCATTTCCCGCACACGTTCTACGCCTTTTTTCCAGAAAAACAGCCCCGCTGAGGAAGGCAACACCTTGATGACTCATGGTGTTCAGGCCCGCTTGTGGTTTGACAAAGCGAAGGCCCCCTTTGAAAGTGAAGCCGATGCCGTCACCGATCAGGTGGTCGAGGACCGCTCTCAATCGGCCATAAACGCACCAGGCAAGAGACGAGAAGGGAGCCTGTTCCACCTGACCATCCCCCTGACAATCACGGGGGAGGAGGGAAAAAAGGAAGAGGAACCGGCCCAGCTCGAGGGGGTGACAGTAGCGCTGCGGGGCGGGACCCCGGAGAGCTCCAAGGGTTTGGAGGCGAGCGAGGCTTCGGAAGTGAGTTCCGAAACGGCCCACACACAGGAAGCGGTCCCGGACCTGCCGGCGTCCATGGAATGGATGTTGGAACTACTGCCAACTCCGTCGGTCCTTTCCGAACAATCCGCCGGCCCTGAGAAAACACCTGTCCCCCGGGCCGGGAAGGAGGGAGTGCCCCTTCCCCCTGTTTTCAAGGACAGATCGACGGAGGAAGAGCCATTCAGTGAACCGTCAGCCCCAGCCGAACAAGTCTTCGGCACTGAAAAGGCATCGGCTCCACAAGCCGGGAAAGAAAATGAATTCTTTGCTCCCATTGATGAAGGCCCATCGACGAAGGAAATCGCTGCTGAAACTGCTGCGGAAAAAGAACTTCCCCGGGCACCTGCTCCCCCCGAAAAAGTTCCTGCCAGCCCGGAAGAAGATCCTGCGTACCAGGCTGTTGTTGAGGAATTAAAAATAAAGGCAAAAAAAGAGAAAACACCCGTTAAGAAGCCAGGGCGAAAAAAAGAAGAAACAGTATTGGCAGCAAATGTAGCATCCAAAGATATTATTGAGGAACAATACGCTTACAGCGGACATCTCAGCGAGATGGAGCACGTACAATCTCAACAACCCCATGGGCTAACGGCGGAAAAGTTCATGGACACATTCAGAGAGACAATCGATAAGTTTGCAAAAAAACTTCCAGCAAAGAAAAAACAACATGATAATTTGGCAATAGCAGCCGCCCTCAATGCTGGAAAGGAGATTGCGAAAAAGAAAGTCGCCGATCAGAAAAAGACCTATTCAGCTCCATTAAGCAAGGTAGTGGAAAAATCTCACTCAAAGTATCTCAATAAGCAGGAATCGAAACCTTATGAATTAATAACTGATCCTGCCGGCAGCACTCCAAGAATTAAACATGCCGGGACTGCGGCTCCAAAGCCGAAAACTGATGATGCAATTTCATTGGATGACAAAAGCCGTGACCTGGATGATGCCTTATTGAATCATGATGTTAGCGGCCAGACAATCAATATTGATGAAGGTTCTCTGGCTTTTCCCGTTTCAGGCGAAAAGACATTTGACGAGGCCGGTGAAGCCAAACGCAAAGCGCAAGCCGAAATCGAAAAGTCGAGGCCAAGATATCGTGAAGAAGAAGTCGGCGTAATAAGTAAATCTAAAAATGATATTCAATACCTTGTGAATACGGGATTGAAAGGTCACCACGGTACACGTAAGAGCGGTTTTAAGGACGTCCTGGGTAAGCAGGAATTGCATAAAAGTAACATTGAAACGGGGAAAAAAGGTTTTTTCGTCATAATTAATCAAATCTACGAGGATACAAAGACGAATGTAAAAAAAGAACTGGATAATCTGGAGAAACCGAAAAGTATAGAAGAGACTTTTAATACGATAATAAGCGATGCTGAAAAAATCTTTGATAAAAATGTAAGAACCCAATTGGAGTACATATATACTCCAGGTCATTGGGGGCTTGATTATAGTGACTGGATCGATAAACACGAAGGTGAGATAAATAAAGAATACAAAAAGCTTACGGGCCGCGGCGATGCCCCTCTTGCTGCAAAGTTGCAGGCCACGAAGAATGTACAGGATAGATCTGCAGAAAAATATTTCTTAAAAGCTAAAGGAACATTTATTGACTCTGTGCTCAATGAAGTTAAAGAAAAAATAGCAAAAAGAGTTGTTAAGGCCCTGACTGCAGCCAGGGATCACATAAAAAAAGGAAAAGAAGGAGTGGAAGCACTATTCAGACTCCTTTCCACAAAAGAGCAGGTGGAAGCCAAGAATGTTCTCGATGCGGTTAAGATGAAGTTTGGCAGTCTGGAAGAATCAGTGGAAGAGCGTCAACGTGAGATCATTGACGATATGGCCCGAACCTACAACAAAAGTGTCGGTAAACTTAAAACCACATTTGATAAGATTAAAGAGGATGTTCTGACCGGTTGGCTTGAGAGAGCGTGGAAAAAACTCAAGGCTGTTATAAATGCCATCATAGATTTTGCGACAAGGATCGCAGAGTTATTGGGGCGTCTTGTCTATCTGGTCAGCGATATTATCGCCAGTCCCCGCTCTTTCTTCAAAAACCTGGTGACCGGAATTCGTCAGGGTTTTTCGACATTTGTCGAACGAATCGATGAATTTCTCTCCACTGCTTTTTTTGACTGGCTTCGCGGTTCGAGTGGTATTCCAATTCAAATCCCCAAAGACTGGGGACCTAAAGGCATCTTCAGTCTGTTTACACAATTACTCAATTTGAGTACGGAAACCATTTGGAAAAGAATGGAGATCGTTTATGACAAGACTACTGCCAATGCCTTTCGGCGCGGTGAAGTTCTCCTGGGGAAAGGCCTGGAAATCTTCGGCATCATCAAAAAGGAAGGTTTAGGCGGTCTGTGGAGCTACATAAAAGAATCGTTGGGAAATATACTGGAAGAAACGTTGGGAATGATAAAGGAGACAGTTCTTTATGCTGCCATAAAAGCGGTGATTAGAGAAATCGGTAAAATGCTTCTTCCGGGGGCAGGATTCGTCGCGATTGCCGAGAAGGTAATCAGGCTGTTGCAGTTTATCGTGGAAGCCCGGAACAAAATCCTGGATCTCATTGAGTCGTTTGTTGATTCCGTTGAAATGGCTGTCAAGGGTAATGTCTCGGGAATTGTAAAGCGTATTACCGATGCTCTGAAAAAATTCATAACCGTTGCTCTTGATTTTCTGGTCACGTTCTTTGGCCTGCGCAGCCTCAAAGAAAAAGTGGAGCGATTCATTGAAAAGATGAGGAAGCCAATTATCCGCGGTATTGACTGGTTACTGAAGAAATTGAGGCCTTTTGTGATGAAGGTCATGAAAAAGGGGAAGGAATTGTTGGAGAAGGGGAAGGCCAAGGCGAAGAAGATAAAGGAAAAGCTCTTTCAGTGGTGGAAGGCGAAGAAGAAGTTCCAGGCTAAAGACGGCAAGACACACACTCTCTTTTTCAAGGGGACGGGAAAACAAGCCACTTTGACTGTGAAAAGCGAAGAGAAGCCTTACGCCCGTTTTATTGAGTGGGCAGAAGCGAAGACTGCCACGGCAGAACAGAAAGCTGCCCTTCAGGGTGCCAGGGACGTTGCTGCCGAAATCGATAGAGTAAAGATAGAAAAATCTCCTAAAGGATCATCTGAAGAGCAAAAGAAAATTTATGCTGAAGAAAAACAAAAAAATATCGACAAGCTTCTCGATAAACTACGTGAACATACCGCGGTGCTATTTGGGACTGAGTTACCAGACTGGGAAGCACATTTCACGGGCATGAATGAAGCTGGTTTTAGCATCGGCATGACGGGTAAATCAATCACGCGTCTGAATATGCCTGATGGATCAAAGCCAACTCAAGCCGCACAACAAACCTACGATAAACTGAATAAACGCAGGCTTCGAGGCGGCAGTTTTTATTATGTAAGAGGACACCTGCTGAACCATAATATAGGCGGACCCGGGAAATGGAAAAACATGACGCCACTTTCAACACAGGGCAACAAAGATCATGAACGCAAGGTCGAGTCTCTTGTTAAAGCGGGGGTAAATGCCAACGCCATCATGGAATACAATGTCAAACCGGCCTATTCAACGCGGGGGGACAAAACCACCCTGATTCCCGAAGTAAGAAAAGGGCGCAGCCCGGCAGATGCTCAAACGTTTGAAAATATCGTCAAGGCTGAAGATTTTGTGCCGATTATCCTCCAATGCGATGCACACAGGTTGGAAAAAAAGGACGCGAACAGCTTTAAGACGATCAAATCTGATAAATGGAACGTGAAAAATCCAATCGAACGGAGTCCTCAGAGTTATCATATCGACGGCTCCAAAAAAATCGATCCAGTCAACATCAACTCTCTGCAAAATATGGATCCTCTGAAATCAGCAAGCCTTCCGGAAGATATGCAACAATCGGCGAGTGCTATTTTAAAAGCAGTCCAACAGCGTCGGAAAGATAAAAATAAACCTGACAAATTTGGCACTTATAAAACACTCGAAGTTGAAGCTAAATTGAGAGATGGTCAGGCAAAAAAATGGAATACGGATGGTTACGTCGTCTTGAAGTGAAAGGGTAGAAAATTATGAATATCGATTCAAAGAAAGTAACAAAAGATTTAGAGGATAATCTCGATGAGAGCCTGGAGAACAGCGTTTGTCCAGATACGAATGCCCCTAACCTGCAACATGCCTTCGCCTATATCGAAAAGGTATTCCGCATTCGATGCAATCTGCACTTCAAAAAAGATACGGCCAGTGAGGCCGAAACTCTCCCGCAGCTGGCCTATTACGGTGATCAGTCGGCTTTTTCCCGTTTTATCGAAAAACATCAGCCGACTTTCGATGAATATGTTGTCCTTCTGCTTGCTCTGACACCCCATTTAAGGCCCAATTTCCTTGACTGCCTCATTAAGGACATTCTTCCCGCAACCGGTGAATTCCCCGAAATCGGCGGGACCCGCGACAATGCAACCCGGGTTTTCATTCCTACAGGAGAGACCGCCGTCTTTCTGCTGGCCGGTGATGACCTTGACAGACGTTTTGAGGTGCAACAGCTTTTCACCGGCGAGCACTGGTTTGCACAAAAAAATATTCTGAGGTTGGCCCCGGCAAAAGAAGGTGAACCATTGCTGAGCGGCCGGCTTTTCTTGAACCGCGACTACATCGAACTCTTCACCCTCGGCAGAATATCAGCCCCGACGTTCAGTGCCGATTTCCCGGCACAGGAGATCAGCACTGAACTGAACTGGGATGACCTGGTCCTCAGCGATGAAGTCCTCGCGCATATTGACGACATCAAAGGGTGGATCGAACACAACTCTGTCCTGCTTAATGATTTGGGAATGGCGAAAAAGATCAAGCCGGGATACCGTGCCCTGTTCCATGGTTCGCCCGGCACGGGCAAGACCCTGACGGCGACGCTTCTGGGTAAATACACAGACCTCAAGGTGTTTCGCGTTGATCTGTCGACGGTGGTTTCGAAATACATCGGCGAGACGGAGAAGAACCTTGCGGCTCTTTTTGACCGGGCCAAAACCCGGGAATGGATCCTCTTTTTCGATGAGGCAGACGCGCTCTTCGGCAAGCGCACCAATGTCAAGGATTCCCACGACCGCTACGCCAACCAGGAAGTTTCCTACCTATTGCAGCGGGTTGAGGAATTCGACGGTCTGATCATTCTGGCTTCAAATATGAAGGCCAACATGGACCAGGCCTTTCTGCGCCGCTTCAATGCCATTATCCGCTTTCCCTTTCCAAAAGAAGCAGAAAGGGTTGTGATCTGGCGCAAGTCGTTTCCTGACAACATTGAATTTGAAAAGGGCCTCTATCTTCCCGAAATGCTCGGCAGGTTTGAACTGGCCGGCGGCAGCATCATTAATGTGGTGCACTATGCCTGTCTGAAAATGCTTGCCAGAGGTCAAGAGCGTATCATCCTGCTCGATGACGTACTGCAGGGTATCCGCCGCGAAGTCGAAAAAGAAGGAAAGGTGTTTAAAAATGTGGTGAGCGAGAGGAAGACACCGGGATCGCTTCCTGAATCCTGAAATCTGTTTTAAATAATTTGTCACAGGGCGTTTTCTCCTATAGAGGAAAATCATGTATGGAGTGCAACGTTAAACCTTTTTTAAGGAGGAGATCATGACAATCAAAGTTGCAAGCTTTAATGTGGAAAATCTGTTCAGCAGGGCAAAGGTCCTTAACTTTTTTGATCATTCAAACGGAGATGATATCCTCGGGATAGTTGGCGATCTCCAGACAGAGCTTGAACGGACCAGCTACAACAAACCTCGGATCATTGAGCTTTACGGGCAGGTCCGGGAGTTTGTAAAGTTCAACGTGATACGGAGCAGTGTTGGTCATCGCATTGTATACAGGAGAAACAATGTCTGGCGTGTTGCTGCCGACGGCCGCAATGACTGGTTCGGGTATCTTGAATTCAAAAGGGACAAGTTTGATGATGATACTCAAAAAAACATTGCCCGGGTAATCCGCGACGTGGGCGCCGACGTTCTTTGTATTGTCGAAGTGGAAAATCGCATTACCCTTGAACAATTCAATTCGGACCGGCTCAGCGGTCAGAACCGGTACCCCTACAGTATGCTGATCGACGGCAATGACAGCAGGGGAATTGACGTCGGACTTTACAGCCGTCACGAGCCAGGTGCAGTGTGGACAAACATATTTGACAGAAACAGCCGTGGAAAGGACATGTTTTCCCGTGACTGCCTTGAAGTTGAGCTTTATCTCCCCTCAGGGGAAAGCCTCTATGTTCTGCTTAATCACTTCAAGAGCAAGTCAGGAGGAGAACGAAGATCTGACCCCCGCAGGACAGAACAGGCAGAGGCGGTTGCCGAAATTCTTACAACAGAGTATGACCTGCAGAGTGAACACGTGATCGTGATGGGTGACCTGAACGACACTCCGGCACGAGACCCGCTCCAGCCTCTTCTCGGCCTTCAGGACCTTCACGACGTCCTTGAACTGCAATTCCCGGACACCCCCGCTGACCGCTGGACATACCATTACAGCCGGAATGAGCAGATTGATTATATCCTGGTATCGGAACCACTCAAACAGGCCTTTGTGAAGGCAGACGTTTTCCGCAGAGGGATGGCGGATGTTGACCAGTATTCCAATGGAGCTATCCAGCCATACACGCAGGTAACAGGCTGGCGAAACGCCGCATCAGACCACGGAGCGGTATGGGCCGAGTTTGACATTTAATCATATTGTTAATTAATTAAGATGACAGAACATCATCAAAATGACCTATGGTCAGGAGGGAGGAAAGAATGAAAATCTTGAATCATCATTTATGTGATGAAGACGGGACAGAGTGTACGTTTGTGAAGAGTCCGAACCAGAAAGGAACGATTGATCCGGAATACCTGGTATTGCATTACACTGCCGGCCGCAGTGCTGAAAGCTCTGTGAACTGGCTGGTCAATCCTGCTGCAGCGGCCTCTGCTCATATGGTAATCGGGATGGATGGCAGCATTAGCCAGCTGGTAGCCCTCAACCGCAGGGCGTGGCATGCCGGCAAAAGTCGATGGGATGGAAAGACAGGCCTCAATAATTTTTCAATCGGGATAGAACTTGATAATCCGGGTCCGCTCGAAAAAAGGGTCGGCGGCTGGTTTACGATCTGGGGAGACCCAGTGAATGATAGCAACGTTATTGAAACAGTCCATAAAAACGGCGGTCCTCTGAAGGGCTGGCATACATACAGCGGCATTCAGCTTGAGACAGCCGCCAGGGTTGCCAGTGCCCTTGTCCGTCACTATGAGTTGAAGGATATTCTGGGGCATGAGGATGTGGCACCGGGGAGAAAGACGGACCCGGGGCCCGCGTATCCGATGGACAGCTTCAGGGCACGGGTCCTCGGCAGGAACGATGATGACCCTGAGGTGTTTAAAACTACGGTAAATCTGAACATCCGCGTCGGGGCCGGGACTCAATATAAGAAGCTCTCTGTCAGTCCCCTTCCCAAAGGCACAAAACTTGATGTGGTGGTAAAAAGCGGATCATGGCGGCTCGTTGATGTACTCAAGAAGGTCAAGGGGGAAACGGACATTCAGGGCTGGGTGCACGGGCGCTATATACAAGAGATTGTTTGATCATACCAGTCTCTGGAGAGACAGAGATGTGAAAATGGATCATCTGTTTTTATTGAGCAGCATCCTTTTCCATGATGGGAAAGGACTGATAATATACTCTTAGTTAAAGGAGGGGAAAATGGCACTATACGCATTTGACGGAACATGGAATGAGGATGAAGAAGGTGAAGGAAAAGATTCAAATGCAGCAAAATTTTGCCATTCTTATACGGGCCCGAAATTTTATCTTGAAGGGGTGGGAACAAGACTTGGCTTTATTGGGAAATTCCTCGGGGGAGTAACCGGCGCCGGGGGGAGGATTCGAATCAGAGAAGCTATGGCAGAACTTGAAAGGAACTTTTCTGCCGGAGACCGCACAATTGACATTGTCGGATTCAGCCGCGGTGCGGCACTTGCACTGCACTTTGCGAATGAAATCAATGACGAAAAAGAGGGCTCCGAGATTCGATTTCTCGGTCTCTGGGACGTGGTAGCTTCCTTTGGTTTGCCCGGTAATCCCATTAATATAGGCTGGCACCTTACCCTTCCTGACAATGTCAAAAAATGTTATCACGCAAT
>CALZGI010000065.1 GCA_945786855.1 Thermodesulfovibrionia bacterium
AACGGCGTGTCCTGACTCTGCGCTCGCGACAAACTGCATACCCTCAACCAGTTTCACCCTGCTTTTCATTATTATAAGCCTCCTCAAAAGTATACTAAAACTATTACAATGTAAGGGATTGTACTCTTTTTGTCAATTAACTCATGCCAGTAATATGTTTCCGGGACCTCCCTTTTGAGTGACAGACGGAGTGACGCCGGTCTATTCAGGATTCTTGTCAAATCTGCACGGAAATATTGCATAATCTGCAGTTCTCTTTTAAAATAAAAGAACTACAGTGTCTGTAGTATGAACATCCCTTTTCTGTTGTACGTGATCAGCCGGGGGAAATTTCTGTCATAAACATGAAATTCGAACACATAGATTAAAGGGGGTCCACGCCGTATGTCTAAAATAAAGAAAGCAGTTATTGCAGTAGCCGGGTCGGGCACAAGATTTTTACCAGCCACGAAGACGATGCCGAAGGAAATGCTCCCGATTGTGGACAAACCGATAATTCAACTGGTTGTGGAAGAACTGGTGGAAGCCGGTATAGAAGATGTGATCCTGGTAACGAAGTGGGATAAAAAACCACTGGAAGACCACTTTGATCATAACTGGGCTCTGGCCAATGAACTGGAAAAAGCGGGGAAAACGGAAAAGCTGAAAGAGGTAAAAAAAGTGGCTGATATGGCCAATTTCATTTACATACGGCAAAAAGGCCCCTACGGAAACGGAACTCCCGTATTATCAGCGGCAAGTCTTGTAGAAGGAGAAACATTTGTTTATATATGGGGCGATGACCTTGTAAAATCCCGTGTCCCCTTTGCAAAACAGATGGTTGATGATTATGATCGTGACGGAAACCTGATGATCGGTGTGCAGAAAGTGCCGAAAGAGGAAGTAGACCGTTACGGAATTGTCAAATTACGGGAAGGCACCATGGAGATAGAGGATATAATAGAGAAACCTGCAGTAGAAGATGCTCCGTCGCAGTTGGCTGATTTTGGCCGCATGATTTTAAATCAGGACATTGTTGATATTCTAAAGAGCACTCCTCTCGGAAAAGGAGATGAACTGTGGATTGTTGATGCTATTCGTACCTATGTCAGGGGGGGAGGAACGTTTCTGGCCAGAGAAGTTGAAGATGGAGAATGGCTCACAACAGGAGATCCGTTTAATTATCTCAAGGCAATTCTAAAATATGCGCTGGATAGAGAAGATATCGGCGGGGATTTAAAAGAATTTATCAAAAGTTCAATTCTGTAATGTACAGGGGATGTGAATCGTCCTCTCTTTCAGGAATTGCCTTCTATCCCTGCATTCAATAATCGGGACTTTTTTTCAGTATTTATAGCAGTTTCATTTGATCCTGCGTTCCAAATAAACGGCTCTTAATAGAGTTGCATCAAAGTTTTTTCCTTTTTTTCTTGTCCTCTTTCAATAACTCAGATTCCATGGTACAATATGATTGATTTTCAGTCTATGTTTTTAATTTATTGAGGATTCTCAACATTACTGAAGAAGAAATTAATTCTGAAAAGGAGATAGAATGACAGAATTTGACATAAAGGAAGAGCGAGAAATAGAAATCCCGTCGGCCCTGCCAATTCTTCCTGTAAGAGATGTTGTCATTTTCCCATATATGATACTCCCTCTATTTGTGGGAAGAGATGTATCAATTAAGGCAATTGAAAATGCAGTGGACAGTAATAAACTGATACTGCTCGTCTCTCAAAAGGATGTGAATGTTGAATCGCCTGCCAAAGATGACCTTTACACCGTAGGGACCGTAGGGACAATTCTTAGAATGCTGAAACTGCCCGATGGCCGTTTGAAAATTCTTGTACAGGGACTTTCGAAAGCCAGGATTCTCAAATACAATCAGGAAGACCCTTACTATATTGGAGAAATCGAAAAGGTACTTGACCAGGAACAGACCGAGATGTCTCTCGAAATAGAAGCGCTTATGCGCAATGTAAAAGAACTGGTTGACAAATCCCTTGCTCTGGGCAAATCATTCCTTCCCGATATTATAGTTTTGATTGAAAATATAGAGGAACCGGGAAGGCTTGCTGACCTGGTGGCATCAAACCTCGGATTAAAGGCTGAGCAGGCCCAGGAACTGCTTGAAGAAACAGACCCCATTATCAGGCTTAAAAAGATCAGTGAAATTCTCAACAGGGAAGTCGACCTGCTGCTGGTCCAGCAAAAAATACAGTCCGATGTCAAAGGCGAAATAGACAAGACACAGCGGGAATACTTTCTGCGTGAGCAGTTAAAGGCCATACAGAAAGAGCTCGGTGAAATAGATGAGAAGACCGAGGAAATACTGGATCTGCGGAAGAAAATAGAAGAAGCGAAAATGCCGGAGAAGGTAGAAAAAGAAGCCTTTAAACAGATCAACCGCCTCGAGAAAATGCATCAGGACAGCGCCGAGGCGGGGACAATACGTACATACATAGACTGGCTTGTTGAAATCCCCTGGGCAAAGAGCACAAAGGACAACCTGGATATAAAGAGAGCCAAAAAGATTCTCGATGAAGACCACTACGACCTCGAAAAAATCAAGGAAAGAATACTTGAATACCTTGGAGTAAGAAAACTGAAGGACAAAATGAAAGGGCCCATCCTCTGCTTTGTGGGGCCGCCCGGAGTGGGTAAAACATCTTTGGGGAAGTCCATCGCAAGAGCACTCGGACGGGAATTTTACAGGATGTCCCTCGGAGGAATGAGAGATGAAGCCGAGATAAGGGGTCACAGGAGAACCTATGTGGGCGCTATGCCCGGCCGCGTTATTCAGGGCATAAAGACAGCGGGGAAAAACAACCCTGTTTTCATGCTCGATGAAGTTGACAAAATTGGCATGGATTTCAGAGGTGATCCTGCATCTGCATTACTTGAGGTGCTGGATCCCGAGCAGAATTTCTCCTTTGCAGACCACTATCTCGGAGTCCCCTATGATTTAAGCAACGTAATGTTTATAACGACAGCAAACCTGATGGACCCCATTCCGGGTCCCTTAAGAGACAGGATGGAAGTGCTCTACCTCTCCGGGTATACGGCGGAAGAAAAAGTGGGGATAGCGAGAAACTATTTAATCCCGAAACAGTTAGAGGAACATGGCATTACAGACGCAAACATAAAGATCAATGAGAGCGCACTTCTGCAGGTAATCACTCATTACACAGGTGAGGCAGGAGTAAGAAACCTTGAACGGGAAATCGCCAACCTCTGCCGGAAGGTCGCGAGAAAAATTGCAGAAGGGAAAGTCAAAAAATACGTCATTTCCTCGGCAAACCTTTCAAAATATCTTGGCGTGCCAAAGTACCTTCCCGAAGAAGAAATCAAGAAAGATGAGGTCGGTCTTTCAACGGGACTCGCCTGGACAGAAACAGGCGGGGACATTATATACATCGAAGCAACGATCATGAAAGGGAAAGGCAGCCTGACTCTCACGGGGCAGCTCGGAGACGTCATGAAAGAGTCAGCCCATGCTGCGTTGAGTTACATTCGATCAAGGGCAAAAACCCTCGGCATTAACAATACCATGTTTTCCGATAATGACATTCACATACATGTCCCGGCCGGTGCCATCCCGAAAGACGGCCCCTCGGCAGGTATCACCATGGCTACAGCGATTGCCTCTGTGTTTACAGGCAAGGCTGTTTATAAAAGCATTGCGATGACAGGCGAAGTTACTCTCCGGGGAAGCGTACTGCCAATCGGCGGGTTAAAAGAAAAGACCCTCGCTGCAAGGAGGATGGGTATAAACAAGGTCATTATCCCCAAGAGGAATGAAAAAGACCTTGAGGATATTCCCAAATATATCAAGAAAGATATGACGTTCATCCCGGTGGAGACAATGGACGAAGTATTGAAGAACGCCCTGAAGATAGCCGGCAGGAAGACCCCGGGGAAGGCAGCAAAAAAGACCGTCACAAAGAAAGCCGGGAGGAAAGTCGCGAAAACCGGTTCGAAAACTGTAAAAAAGAGTGTGAAGAAGCCTGCCGGGAAGGCAGCGAAAAAGACTGTCACAAAAAAGGTCAAAAGAAAAGTCGCGAAGACTGGCTCAAAGACAGTAAAAAAGAGCCTTAAAAAGACCGCCGGGAAGAGCAAAAGAAGGAAGTAGTTTGTGTTACAGAGCGCCAGTGCGGGGCAATGAGATATAAAATCGCCGGTCAAATCCTGCTCAAAATCGGGACAGGTCGAAGCGAATTTTCGCGTAGACTTGTTTCGAGATTCGAGGGGTCTGGAAAGATCGCAAAATAACCGGCATAGCACTATCAGCATAAAGATTATTCAATAACGTCTTTTCATAAATTTAATTTTACAGGTTATTTTCTCCTCAGCCCCTCGATTTTCAATATTAACAGCTATATGAAACTTTCAGAATTAGGTGAATTCGGCTTAATAAAAAAACTGCAGAAACGATGTCCCCGCCTTTCTCCGGGAGTTCTTGCCGGCATCGGTGATGACGCCGCCGTCGTTCATATTCCGGGTGAGAATGCACTGATAACTTCCGACATGATGCTTGAAGGAGTGCACTTTGATCTTTCATTTACAACATTCTTTCAACTCGGGTATAAGTTCCTCGCTGTAAACATCAGTGATATACTCGCAATGGGGGGAGGCCCAAAATATTTTCTCATAAGCCTCGGTATTCCAAAGGGCATCGATTCCGGACAGATTGATGAAATGTACTCTGGAATAAACAAACTCGCTGCAAAGTTTAATGTAACAGTTATTGGCGGAGACACCTGCACTTCCGTAACAGGACTCATTCTCAGTGGAACAGTGATCGGGCATACAAAAAAAGCGGTGATGCGCTCGGGGGCAAAAGCAGGTGATGGAATCTATTTAGCTGACACAACGGGCGATTCAGCAATGGGACTGGCCCTTTTAAAAAGATCACGGAGAAAAGTACACAGGTTTTCACCGGCCACTGACCGCCTGAAGCTCATCAGGAAACATTTAATGCCTCTTCCAGCACCGCTAAAAAGTACAAAAAATGCAACATCTATGATAGATGTCAGCGACGGGCTTCTCATTGACTTGAGCCATCTATGTGAGAAGAGTAGAGTTGGGGCCATGATATACAAGGAGAGAATCCCCCTGTCAAGAGAACTTCTTACTATGGCAAAAAAGCTTGGGCAAGATCCCTTTAAATCTGCTCTAGAAGGCGGTGAAGATTATGTCCTTCTTTTCACAGCACCGCCCGGTTACAGAACCGCTGCACACAGAATTGGAGAAATAATAAAAAAAGGCCGATACATAATCGATGCCGACGGAAAGAAAACGCCCTTTCAGGCAGAAGGCTATGAACACTTTAAGTAACAGGCTCCAAGGAGTCAGGGTCGGAGCGACTCTCGGAATCGAGTCGTACCGACTTCGCGTAGACTCGCTTCGAGATTCAGGGACTCGAGCGATGTTTATATTATGTTTTTCCTTGCCCCCTGGAACCCTCGACCATTGGGACTCTTTTTAAAATAATGGCTTACTTTAAAGATACATTCAGAAGCATCTTCAATGTAAAAGACACGCCCCAGCGCATCGCCCTTGCATTTGCCATGGGAGTTTTCATGGGGATCTCTCCTTTGCTGGGCCTTCATTATATTCTCGCCCTGTTTCTGGCCTGGATTCTTCGCTTAAACAAGCTGGTTGCAGTCGTAGGGGTCAGCGTTAATAACCCGTGGACGATTGTCCCCATCTCCTCTTTCTGTGTCTGGATCGGCGCAAAACTGATGGGGATAAAACAGGTTTTGCCTGAAGTGGACTGGGGAAGTGTAAGCCTTACTGGTGTCATGACTAAGCTGACAGACCTGGACAATTTCATTCTTCTTGTCAAGGAATTGATGCCTCTTATAAAGTCCTTTTTTGTGGGCTCATTTCTCATAGGTACCATATCCGCAGTGATAAGCTATTTTATAATTCAACCCCTGGCAACGAAATACCAGAAAAAATACGATGCCTCATAAACTGACCCGCATACACATTCTGCTTTTTGTTCTGACTTTTTTGACCACAATGAGTGCCGGTGCACTGCTTAACGGAATTATCCCATGGGAAGAACCTGAAAAAATTTATCTCGGACTGCCTTTCTCATTAACCCTGCTTTTTATTCTTCTCACCCATGAAATGTCTCATTATCTGGCATCACGAAAACATCATGTATCCGCAACACTTCCATACTTCATTCCCGCCCCTTCAATAATCGGGACCTTCGGAGCAGTTATAAAAATGAAGCCGCCAATACCTGACAGGAGATCTCTTATCGACATCGGCGCGTCAGGACCGATTGGCGGATTCATAATTGCCGTCATTGCCTGTGTTGCAGGCCTGCACATGTCAGAGGTAAGGCCTGCAGGCGAACTGCAGGAAGGTCTTGCCTTCGGGAGTTCACTATTGTTCAACTTTCTCTCTACAATTGTATTGAATGTTGATCCTGAATCATATGACGTAATACTCCATCCCGTTGCTTTCGCCGGATGGATCGGCCTTTTAGTCACATCATTGAATCTACTTCCCATCGGTCAACTTGACGGCGGGCATATTATTTACGCACTCTTCGGTGAAAAGCATGCATGGATTTCGAAAGGAACTCTTCCTGTTTTAGTAGTTCTTGGCATTATTTTCTGGCCGGGCTGGTTAATATGGGCCATATTGATGATCATTCTCGGGTACAGACATCCACCAGTTGTCTTTCCCCACATTCAGCTTGACAGAAAAAGAAAGTTTATGGGCTGGGTGTCACTCGTAATTTTCATTTTGACCTTTACTCCGACTCCTGTGCAGGGGTTTTAGACCGGACGCAGGGAAGGTCAGACGGCGGGGAGAACCATACTCCTAGTTCCCGAAAATGTATTCTCCGATCGTAATTGTTCCCTCACCAACGGTCATCGTGGCATTAAAGCCGGATGTTCCCGTAACAGCTGAATAATCGCAATTATATCCACCATTAAGAGTAACCGATATTTGACGGTTTACATTCAGGTCTCCAACAAAAGATACGCCCCGGGTCTGGATAACGTCCCCGTCAACAGCTGCAATATAGGCAGCCTGGAGAGTCTTGAAATACACTGGTGTCGTGTAATCAATCCGGACAGGCTCAAAGCATCCCAGAAACCCGGACGTAATGGTAATGCTTTCATCCATTGTCTCTGTGCAGACATTACCTGACGGAGAATCACAGTTTGACCAGGCATCAAAAAAATAGCCGCCGCTCTCTGTCGCAGTTAACGTGACTATTGTGCCGCTGTCATACAGGCAACCAGATGAACAGTCAGGACTTATGGTCCCACTGCCGGCAGGACTTACATCGGTATTTAACTGATATTGCAGTACATCAAAGGTTGCTGTGCACGTCCTGTCGTCACTCATTTCAACGGAGCCATCAGAGCAGTCAGGATCTCCACTCCACCCTGCAAAAACTGACTCCGCGCCGGCTGTTGCCGTCAGTACGACAACGGTCCCGCTTTCGTAATACTCTAAACAGTTACTTCCACAGTCGAGCCCGGCAGGACTGGACGTCACCGTACCGCTGCCTGATCCCGTCCTGTTGATTTCCAGTAAATAGGCATTGAATGCAGCAGTCATTGTCGTTCCTGCCGCACTTATATTCGTTACGCTTACATAGCTCTGAGCACCACTGTACAGATCACTATTCGGAGCAGAAACTGAATCGAAGCTCGTTTTATTGCCCGAATTCCACAAATCCACGGCCTGGCCCCTGTTTGAGTCTTTCTCAAGGTGCCATTGATTGTCTGCCTGGACAATGGCTACGCCGTAATGATTGGGATCACAGGACGGGCCGCCGGGGTAACATTCACTTGTGTTAACTGAGTTTGTGCTTATTTTGCTTGAAATTGTGTCTTCATCTATATGCCAGATAGCCAGGCCGCCAAATCCGGCTCCCAACTGAACTTCCAGACCCCGGTCATATCCCACAGGCTGTCTGTTTTCTACAATAAAATATTCATTTGAAAGTGACGTAAGAAGTTTGTACGCTGAGTTTGATCCCGTCGCTGATAATGCTCCGGCGGCTGTGACCGCCGCATAGCCCGAAAAAACAGATGCGCTTGACCAGCCACGATCGTATCGAGTCCAGGCTGAAGGCAATACCGGCGTCTCTCCGGAATAGGGATCCGATAACGCCCTCCCCCAGCTGCCTGAGCCCATGATTCCAAAAACACCAATACCTTCTGAGGACCCGTCGGTATCGTACAAGTCAGGAAGTCCGAAAATGAGATGCCCCAGTTCATGCACCATAATCCCCATGGTTGCCTGATGCTGGTTCAAAGCATTGCTCCGGTGTATTTCTCCAAACTGAGCATAGCCACCCGTACCGCCGTGGTCATGGCCGACACGCACCCCGTCAACGCGAGGTGCATTCACTCCGCCCCAGCCAAGAGACCACTTATGACCCCAGACACTTGGCGTATAGGAAGCGCTGTATGCCCTCTCAAATCCGGCAACAATTACAACAACGGCCAGTTCATCGGCATCAACGTACCCGTCACTGTCGGAATCATAGGAGGCATAATTAATAAAGGGGTCAGCGGCAATAATGGCATCCCTGGCCAAGCGCCTGTTCTTCGTCCCCGTGGCACTTCCCGTATCGGGGTGATCACCTCCCACATTTACCCATCCAACAACACCATTATCAGCTGTTCCAGAAGTTTCACTGGCCGAAAACAGATTAACACTGCCGTAGGATGCCTTGTCAAAATAATCATTGATATTGTTCGAAATAAGTATTCCGAAATCCGTTTCCGTATATACACCGGACCTGTCATTGAACTCTGCCAGAATAAACAGAACCGCCCCGTTAAATGTTCCTGTCGGAGCAGCCGCTCCTGAAACAGAAGAGGTGCTCTTTAATCCTGATGAAGAAGAGGATGGAGCGCCGTCAGGGTGCAAATCCCTCCCTTCACGGGGATTCGTTAAAATGCCCGGACGAAGATGCCTGGCAATTCCTGCAGGAGGGTTATTGTCAGCATGAACGTTGCTGAAACGGGGGATGTCTCTTTCAAAACGGGAGATATATTTCCAGTATCCATCAATGTGTTTTTTCACAGTATAGCCATGTGCGGTCTCAACCCTGTTGTTCCACTCATCACCCTGCTGCTGTGCTCTGAAAACAGTGCTGTCGGGCTGCCTCAAGTCGAATAGACCCGGGGCTGCAGGAACCGCAAAAGAGAATTTCGTCGGACCAGTCATTATAGCGATAATGAGTGTAATAGAGAATAGTGTATTTTTTCTCATAGAGTCTCAGATCTTTTCATATGCTGCACAGTATGATTTGCATGATCCCCTAACAGTAGCCGTCAGTGCGGGGAAGAGAGGCCAAGAAGATAGGGAGAAGTGAAGTTTCTTGAAACCCTGAACATGGAGTCAAAATCAGCAAGTGGGTAACCATTTTAATATTTTATTATAACCCGTTGACGTGCTTAATAAAGTAAGTATGGAGAAACAAAAAAAAGGAGCGTTGCCAGGCAACGCTCCTTTTTTTTGTTTCTTGAATTGTTCCTTATCCGGCGCCTTCGTACTTTTTCATCCGCCAGTACTCCGCGTTGAGGGTCTCTACAATATAGTCTATCCTGCGGGTCCTGATAAATTTACCCAGACAGTCCAGGATTACCCCGGGATGCTTGAAGATTATGCTGATCAGTATTGAGTAGAAACTGATATTCCCCGAACTCCTGAGATAATTCCTTGTAAAAAACTGGTTCTGCAGATGTCTGCGGATATCTCTGAGCTCTTCCTTTCCAAAGGTAATAGCCATTAAAGGGAGCTCCGGCTGCCTGTGTGCCCAGATCTCGGAGAAAGGCAGGTTCGGGTCAAGCCATCCGTTTTCTATAGCCATGTCATATATGTCAGTTCCCGGGTAAGGGGTGAGAAAATAGAATGCCGTGTAGTCAGCATTGATTTCCTTTGCCACCTGGAAACTCTGGTCTATGTCATCTTTTGTCTCTTCGGGATTGCCGATAATAAATGTTGCAAGGGTCCTGATATCAAGCTCCTTGCACAGTTTAAAGGATTTCTTTATCTGTGAAGTCCTGTCACCTGCACCGCCCTTGCCCAGCACTTTCAGTATTTTTTCAGAACCGCTTTCAACGCCGAAATCAAGCTGCACAAGCCCTGATTCTTTCATCAGCTTCATGAGCTCAGGGTCTGTCTGGTCGACCCTTGACTGGCAAGCCCACTTGACATTCAGATTTCTCTTCTTTAATTCATGACAGTATTCTTTTACCCACTTGGAGCTGAGGGTAAATGTATCATCACAATAGTAGACTCCCTTTATATCGAAGTTTTTATGCAGATGTTCTACTTCATCAACAACATTTTTTACAGAACGCCTTCTGGTCCTTCTTCCGAAGATATTATGACTGCCGCAGTAAATACATTTAAAGGGACAGCCCCTGCTTGTAACAATAGTCGTCTGGTTCTTTTCTGCATACCCCCTGATAATTCCAGGTGGCATGAGGTATGGCGCCATATCAATCAAGTGCCGCGCAGGAAAAGGAATGGAGTCCAGGTCTTTAATCATTTCCCGAGGAGGCGTAGTTACAATTTCTCCATCCTTACGGAACATAACTCCGTTCACACCGTCAACTCCTTCTTTTTTCTCCAGCTTTTCACAGGCTTCAACAATCGTGGCTTCCCCTTCTCCCACAACGACAAAGTCAACGTCAAATTCCGTCAATGTTTCTTTCGGCTTTACCGTTGGATGTACTCCGCCGGCACAATAGGTCACATCGGGAAGTTCTTTCTTCAGGGCCTTCGCAAGATTGAATGCCCTTTGATAGGCCACCGTTAAAAAACTCAACCCGATCAGATCAGGGTTGAAATCCTTGATTTCCTGCATCATGGTGTCCTGGTATTCAGGGTCGGAATCAAATATCTGGACCTTGTGGCCCGCCTTTTCCAAAACTGCTGCAATGTACATCAGTCCCAGAGGGGGTACAACATTATTGCCGTCTAAAACCTGAGCATTTACTAAGCTGACTCTCATAAATTCCTACCTCGTTTCTTATTCATATTTTAATACCGCCTAGCTACAGGCACAGGCCCCGCAAGTGACTTTCCGGGGTTTGCTGCCCTTCAGGGTAATTGAATAAAACTCGATAAATTCCACCTTTTTATAAAGATAGTTATTTGTCAATTCAACACCCGAGAATCCCGCGTTTTGGGCAACTTCTGTAAACTGCCTGTCCGTCAGTGCTCCCGAAAGGCACGCGTTCCATAACTCCTTGTCTCTTTTTAAATATCCCGGGACAGGTTTGTCGGAAACGATGTCTGAAATGATAAACCGTCCACCCGGTTTTAATATTCGATATATTTCATCCAGTACTTTCGCTTTGTCTTCTGTAAGGTTGATAACACAGTTTGATATGACAAGGTCAACAGAATCGCTGTCAACGGGGAGTTCCATGATGTTACCGGTCCTGAATTCAACTACATCGTAACCCAGGGCTTTTGCAACGATTTTCGCACTCTCCCGGGCCTTCTCCAGCATTTCATCGGTCATGTCGATGCCTATGACTTTGCCTTTCCTGCCCAGTTTTTTTGCAGCAATAAAACAGTCAATACCGCCTCCTGCGCCGAGGTCAACAATCGTCTCACCCTTTTTGATATCTGCAAGTGCAGCAGGATTTCCGCATCCATAGGATACATCAAGCACTTCATTCGGGATATGGGAAAGGTCCTTCGGATTATATCCCGTGGGACAGTAATAGTCAGCAACAGGATTATACGCGGCTTTTGAGAATTTCTTCTTTACTGTCTTCGTAACATGCCCCTTGATTTCAGGCTTGCACACTTCCTCATCATCCTCAACATCAACGGAAAGGACGCAGGAACAATGGTAGCATCCCACTTCAAAGTTTTTATCAATAGATTTAATTCCGGCGCCAAGATGCCCGGGGAGTTTCGAATCCATTGCATTATAAACAAGGGGAGCCATGTAGCCTTTGCCGTTCTGCGGGGTCACCCCCTCGGAAGCAAGTTCCCAGATGATGTCCTCAAACATTGACTTGTACGTTGAACAGTACGGATCGACTGCAGTTATGGAACCCTTCCCCCTATCCACTTCAGATGCATAATAGCTATGGGAAGTGCATCCGCCGCCGCAAAAGTATTCTAGATAACACTCCCGGCACTCCGCTTTGTCCTGTACACTGTTTTCCCTCCCCCTGTCCATAACCTTTGAATTCAACCATATATCCTTTAAAGACTTTTTGCGCACCGAACCTGCATCAAAATTTTTGTCTCCATTCAGTGAGGCACAGGGGTATATATGTCCATCAGAATTAACGCAGATCTTTTCAAAACAATTATTGCAAAGGTCATTTTTCCTTCCCCTCTTGGTTCTCACCCGGACTTTCAAGGACTCCACATTATCAAAAATAACTTCCTGCTCCTTGTATTCCTTCTTCACCTTTTTCATGGCCTTTGCTATATTTTCCGAAGGCACATATAATTCATTTAAATTATCGGCACCCCGTCCCTTCGCATGCATCCAGAGCACATTATGTTCCTGAATACCAAGCTTTGAAAGAAACCGGGAGGTCTTTGCAATATCTTTTTCATTCAGTTTGCTTATGGCCGTCGAAACAATGGGTGTAATTCCTATGCCCATAAGCCTCTGAATGCCATCCACCGTCTTGTCAAAGCTTCCTTTGCCACGCAGTTTATCATGGATTTCGGCAGTCGGTCCCTCCAGGCTCACCTGCACCAGAAGTTTCGGGCTCATGACCTTTTTGAGTGCAGCTATCTTTTCATCGTCGAAAAGAGTCGCATTTGTAAGAACAATAAGGTCACGCCTCTTCGTTTTGGTGATGTAGTGAATAAGGTCAAAAATACCTGCCCTGATAAAAGGTTCCCCACCGGTAATGTAGAACCTCTTGACGCCAAGTTTTATTGCCTCATCCACAACCTTTTTGAACTCGTCGTTCGTTAATTCCTTTTTCAGGACCTTTCCTGCATCTACAAGACAATGCTTGCACCGCAGATTGCATGCCATCGTATAATAAAGCCAGAGTTCATCCAGTTTACGGGGAGCAATCGTGCTGCTTCTTCCTTTATATTCCGGCCTGTTATATTCCGCATCGGATACAAATTCAAGTAACCCCACTGCACTGATAAACTGGGAAATCTCTTCTTTGACTTTCTTCCTGTTTGTCAGACCGTATTTATTACATATGGAATCCTGAATTTCCGACAATGTATGCCTGCCATCGCACAGTTTGATAATTTCAGCTCCCGTATTATTTATGCTGATCCAGTTAGGGGATTTGGGATCTATCAGCAGATTTATTCCTTTTTTACGCTTCCTGATGTACGGGGGAGCAAATAAAATATCGTCGGGACTGAAAGCCTTGATATCGGGATTGAGTATCTGCCAGTCTGCAAGATTGTACTTCTTAATTCTGTCATCTCTTTCTGTATCACAACAACCTTTTGCCATTTAAAAAACTCCGTTAATTATATTTACACATTGAAAAAAATCCATATAGTTTATCCAGGACCTGAATCGGGACAGGGAATACTGAACATATGGGTGCATACATACGCATTATTTATACTAGTATTAATTTAAGAAATATACAGCGCTATGTCAAGCGAATCATGAACCGGCAATAAAAGCCATTAGCTGTTTTTCCTGATAATTTGACCTTTCTCAACCGATTCATTGGCATGCTTCGTCGAAAAAACTACAAACGTAGATGACTGCATTTCAGCTTTTATTATACTCCTTCACAGACGAAATAAACAATTGCGGAAGGAATGCCACTCTATATGGAATCATTTTCATTTCATATGCGAACCAATGACGTACAGGTATACCGTCGTATTGATATCTGCCTTAACCTGATGTTACTATTACATATTCTTTTGCGTTCCTATTGACATACCTTACATGTACCATGAAATAAACTGGTCAACAAAACAGGTG
>CALZGI010000066.1 GCA_945786855.1 Thermodesulfovibrionia bacterium
GATATAGTATAATATTTCATTCCAATCACGGAGCACCTTCCATGAATGAAATACTTGAGATCCTGGCCCAGTTCGGCGGAGGGAGAGGCGATCCTGCCAACCTCGCCGTGCGTTTTTTATTACCCGCTGTATTCTGGTCTGTACTTGCGTTCATTTCAATCAGGCAGTGGAAGCGGTTAAAGGAAAATAAAGACCTTTATATAGGAATAGCTGCACTGGCAGGCATTAGCCGTGAACTGATACTGTTTGTTGCAGAGTACGGGAGCTGGCGCGGATATATATCATTTGAGGCCATCTATCATTTTTTCCCTCCCTTTGAACATGCCGCAACAATGCTTTCAGGAGTGCTAGTCGGCTTTGCCTTTATGCTTTATTTTCTTGACTGGATTAAGTTTTCCCGCCTTTTTGTTACTTCCGGCTTGATCACTATTGCTATTCTTTATTTGACAACCGCCCCTCTTTGGGTCTCCTTTATGCACGCCAATCCCGGTGCATCGTTCGGATCATTCTGGGGAGATATGGCGTTCAGGGTAACGGCTTCCATACTTATGGGTACAGTAC
The DNA here is from genome assembly GCA_945786855.1 of Thermodesulfovibrionia bacterium. Lineage (GTDB taxonomy): Bacteria > Nitrospirota > Thermodesulfovibrionia > UBA6902 > UBA6902 > CALZGI01. Next base: position 562 of record CALZGI010000066.1, read on the forward strand.
TCGTCTGTTTTTATTTGGGAAACAAGGCAAGAAAACATATTCCTCTTCCGCTGTTTGCGGGCTTCTCTTTTCTGTTTCTTGATGAGTTTCTTATGATTTTCAATCTATTATCAAATGAAGTCCACATTGAGATATATGCACCTATCAGGCACAATCTCCATATCTGGGCGATCCCGTTTTTCCCGGCAGTATACTGGGCTGAGCTGAATGCACGGTTACGGAGAAGTGAGGAACGACTCTCAAAGATGAACAGGAGTTTCCTGAGTTTCAGCAGTGATTCAACTGATAATATCAACCGTCTTACCGCACTGTGCGGAGAACTTCTGGAAGGCACCTACGCTACGTATAACAGACTTGAGGATGACTTTTTACATGCGCAGGGCAAATGGCATGTTCCTGTTAATTTTCAAAATGTGAAGAGACCTGAGGGCAATATTGCTTTCGATGTAATCACACAGAAAAGAGACGATGTAGTTGTTATACATAATTTATCTCAAACAAATTATGCTGTATCAGATCCCGCAATAAAGAGATATAACCTTCATACGTTTATGGGTCATGCCATTAAGTGCGGGGACGTATGTGTCGGCTCTTTATGTACTGTGTTTCAAAGGATCTTTTCTCCCGGCAATGAAGATAAAAAAATCATGGGCATTATAGCTTCGGCAATCGGCATAGAAGAGGAGCGAAAACTGGCTGAAGCACGGGTCAAGGATTCACAGCAGAGGCTGAGAAACCTCTCTTCCCACCTTCAGTCATCCAGGGAAGAGGAAAGGGCAAATATAGCAAGGGAAATTCATGATGAACTGGGGCAGGTCCTTACCGCGCTGAAGCTGGACATGTACTGGCTGGAAAAAAAACTGCCCGTGGACCAGAAAAAGTTAATTGAAAAGGTACGGGCCATGTCAAAACATGCTGATGCCACGATACATGCAGTGCAGAGAATTTCATCCGAGTTGAGACCGGCCCTGCTGGATGATCTCGGTCTTATTGCAGCAATTGAATGGCAGTCAAAGGATTTCCAGAGCCGTACTGCTATTGAGTGCCGGGTATCGTTTAATCATGGTAATATTAAAGTACCTGAAAATTCTTCGATTGCCCTTTTTCGTATTTATCAGGAAACACTGACAAATGTAGCGCGCCATTCAAAGGCAACACATGTAAGGGTAAGCATGCTTAATATGGATGACAACATTGTTTTTCAGATACGAGACAACGGCATAGGTATAGAGGAAAGCCATTTATCAAGTCCCAGATCATTCGGTCTTATGGGAATACGGGAAAGGGCTCTTGCCCTTGGGGGCGATGTTGAAATCATCGGCATAAAAACGAAGGGAACAACATTGACGGTCAGCATTCCCCTGAACGGGACGGGTATTGAATTATGATTAGAATATTAATAGCAGATGATCACACGATTGTTCGGGAAGGCCTCAAACAGATTATTGCCGACATATCAGGAATGGAAGTAACCGATGAAGCAACAAACGGTAATGAAGCAATAAGCAAAATAAAGGGAGGCGGTTTTGATGTTGTGTTGCTTGATATATCAATGCCCGGGAAAAGCGGACTCGAAACATTAAAAGAAATAAGGATGGAAAACCCGTCCATTCCGGTACTCATATTAACCATGCATCCTGAAGAACAGTATGCAGTGCGGGTATTAAAAGCAGGCGCTTCCGGCTACCTTACTAAAGAAAGCGCCCCTGATGAGCTGATAACCGCAATACGTAAAGTTACAAACGGCGGCAAGTATATCAGCGCATCCCTCGCAGAAAAACTGGCCTTTCATCTGGAAATTGACAATGAAAAACCACTGCATGAAACACTATCAGACAGGGAGTACCAGGTGTTATGCAAAATCTCTTCAGGCAATAGAATTTCTGAAATAGCAGAAGAAATGTCTTTAAGTGTAAAAACTATCAGCACGTATCGCAGCCGCATCCTTGAGAAGATGGGCATGAAGAATAATGCTGAGCTGACCTACTATGCCATAAAAAATCAGCTTGTCTATTAGTATGCCCCGAAACCATCCCTTGTAACAATTCTGCCGGGCTATGTCCTTTACGAATTTATATGTTATAAAAGTTAGTAGTTATGGAATCCAGGACAATTAAAATAACAAAGGGGCTGGACCTTCCTGTCGCTGGTGCACCGGTTCAGAAAATAAGTCAGGGAAAGCATCCCGGCACAGTGGCAGTCCTGGGATCGGACTATGTGGGCATGAAAGCCCGGTTGAGCGTATCTGTTGGGGACGTTGTTAAACAGGGTCAGCTCCTTTTTACTGACAAAAACGTGCCCTCTCTGCAGTGCACATCTCCTGGTGCAGGAAAAGTCATTGCGATAAACAGGGGAGACAGAAGGGCCCTTGTTTCGGTTGTTATTTCCCTTGATGGAAATGACCGGGTTTCGTTTACGTCATATCCTGAACAGAAACTGCCCACTCTTCACAGAAAGGATGTTGTCGATTTACTGCTCAGTTCCGGAGTGTGGACATCCCTGCGCTGCCGTCCCTTCAGCAGCGTGGCACACCCTGATGCAAAGCCCCACTCCCTGTTCGTCACCGCCATGGATACGAATCCCCTTGCTCCTTCAATGGATGTCATCATTGAAGAAAATACAAGACATTTTAATAACGGGTTAGCAGTCCTGTCCCGCTTAACTGAGGGGAC
>CALZGI010000067.1 GCA_945786855.1 Thermodesulfovibrionia bacterium
GTGGATATATGAACAATTTTTCCGAACAGGGAAACGGGAGTATCTCGAGGCGGCACTGGCGCTTTCCAGACACACACTGGAGGTTGACGTAATAAACAGTGACAATTACAAAGGGAACAGAAATGTGAAAATGCAGGGACATCGTCACAACGTAAACCATTGGGGAGACGGCTATGTGGGAATCCGTGTTGCTGCACCGCAGGGATTCCGGTTAGGCTACTATCTTACAGGTGACTTGAGAATCTATGACCAGTTGAAGATGAGTATGGAGGCTCATTGGGACAGCGTGTATGGCTCTGACAAACAACATGCTACCGGTTTGGGATTGCTCCTTTTCTTCTGGGAAACAACTGGAGATGATGTTTATAAAAAGGCTCTGGATTCCTATCTCGATTATCAGGTCGCTCATTTCAGAAAGTTTGGTCACCTCCATAATGGCGTGTGGAGATTCAGGAAGGATCAGGGCAAGATATTGGGTGATAAACTTCTCAGCCCTTCGCCCACAGATTTTTTCTTTCAGAATTTCGGTTCTGCATACTCATTGATGGAATTGGCTGATCTGACGGGACGTAGGGATCTTGTTGACGCGCTTGTGCGACTTGCCAGACATACGACAAGACGCTATTCCAGAAGTTGGGAGTCAAGATACTGTCACTATCGGTTGATGGCCTTTGCTTATCGGCATACTGGAGACAGGACATTCCTTGAATATGCGAAAGCGGGAGTCGAGAAACTCACTGTATTTAGTAATAGAACTTCGTGGCACCGGAGACCTGCCATAGGGCAGTTTGATAATAAGCTCTCGATGCTTGCATGGACAGGGCAGGGATTGCCTTACCTGATGAAAGCCATTGAATTGCGCAGGGATGATCCAATCGGTTCTTTTACTGCTCCCAATATTTTAAAGATGCCAAAGGGTAAATCCTTGGCTCCTTTGCATGTGGATGGGAGTTCATCAACGGCCGTAAACGGCGCAATTCGGAGTTATGAGTGGCGTGAGGGAGGAAAGCTTTTATCGAATAAACCCGTGGACACTTTTGAACTTTCCCCGGGATTGCGTCGAATCGAGCTTTGGGTAACTGATAGAAAAGGACGAAGAAGTATGATTGAAAAGAGTGTAACGGTCTGGGAACCAGGAGTCGTTGCTCAATTATGTTTCAGGCTGAGAAACACGACAAGTTTCATGTGGACAGGGAGTTATACCGATGAAAAGGGATATGGATATCTGCCAGGCACCAAGGTCCATTCGACGGCGGAACCCCGCCGTTATGGAAACAAGGGTTGCAATGAAATTTTTATCACCGGAACAATTCAGGTAAAGACAGGCCCGGGAGTCTACACTGTTGAAATGGGGGGGAAAGAATTCTGGACAGAACAGATGGGGTCAGTTTCTGTTCAGGGAAAACCTTTGGACATCAAGGTAAAGAAAGAGGGCAGGAAAAAGATAGAATGGGGCTACCGTGGTGAAGCTACCGTTGGTGATGATGGTTTGCTAAAGATAGATTTTATTAAAGGTCCGAATGGTGAGCCAGTTGTGCTGGCATATATCATCGTGAAAAGATATGCAGAAAAACAATTGCATTAACATTATTATCTCTGCGAATAAGCATATGGAGCCTGATGCATTAAGAAATTATTCTATAACACCTATTATTAGCATCTTTCTCGTTCTAATTCTCTCATTGCCATTATATGCTTCAGAACAGATTGATATAGAACTTGTAGGGCAATTCTATCGACTGGAGCACCCCCGTTTACCTCACCCTGACGACGCATACCTTGAGAGGATCAGACATTCCAGAGGCTTGCTCAATAAGCTGAGACGTAACAGGAACTTTCATGCAAAGACAGACCTTTTTACGCTGTATCTGGTCACCAGGGATCCGGACCTCCTCGAAAAGATCAAGAGTCTTGCAACAAAGGATTTCAAGGGGATGTGGTTTCATAAGATTGAAGTGCTGGCTGTGGCTTATGACTGGATCTATGATGACCTTGATGAAATTACGAGAAGAAAGTTTTTGGACAGGATTGTCAGGATTACTGAAGAGGCGATTAAGTACTATAAGGAGATTCGGGTCAGTCCGTATAATGATGTTGGATATGCACGGCTTCACAATAGTTTCTTTATCGGTGCGCTGGTGTCCTATCCTGACCATCCGAAAGGGGAAGAATTAATTCGATTCAGTAAAGACATACTTTTTAATGTTTATCTTCCTGTCTGGAAGCAGATTATCGGTGAAGGCGGTGGCTGGCATGAGGGAATTGAATATATACAGATCGGGATAGGAAATGTAATTGTGCCTACATTACTCTCCTGGGGGTTTGCAACAGGAACTGATTTGCTCCGGGAGAATTCATGGCTGGATCAATTAATTTATTATCCAATTTATACTACCCGGCCTGATAAGACCCCTCTTCGTCTCAGTGACTTGAATACTTCTTCTCTTTCGATGTTCAATGGCATGAGATCATTGTCGATCATATACAACAACGCCTTCGGACGCTGGTGGCTGACCGGGGGAAGAGGATTCAGTGATGATGTTGGTCCAGGCGCATGGCCCTGGTTCCCTCCGGATCCCCTGGATGCGCCGGTCAAACCGGTCTCTGATTTACCTCTCCATCGCTACTTCAGGAGCCTCGGTCTGGTAATTATGCGTAGTGACTGGACTGAGGATGCCGTATATGCAAGTTTCAGAACAGGGGACAATTATTGGAGTCATCAACATTTTGATTCCGGCTCATTTACGATATACAGGAGGGGAGCATTGGCTATTGACAGCGGTACATATCGCGCGGGGTACAACAGTGACCATCACATGAAATATCAAATGCAGACAATTGCTCACAACAGCCTGACCGTTACAGATCCTGAAGATGTATCGCGTGGCTCACATATTGAATTACCAAATGATGGTGGCCAGAGGCGGGTTGGCTCTGGTGGATACAATGAATCCCCGGATAACCTCTCTGACTGGTTAAGGAAACGTAATGATTATGAAATGGGAGATATTATAACTATAGCCATGAACAATGATTTTGTGTATGTCTGTGGAGATGTTACTGCCGCATACACTAATAAGAGCAGCGGAAAAGGAGACTATAGGTCTCGTACGAAACGCATTAAGAAGTGGTTGAGAGATTTCCTGTATATTCGTCCGGAACAATTTATAATTTTTGATCGTGTTGAGTCCTACAGAAAAGACTTTACGAAAAAGTGGCTATTACATTCAATTAATGAGCCGGTCATTGATGGGAATAGTATCACTGTAATGCGTGCTGATACAGTCAGCCATGCCAACAGCTGGAGTTGGGGATTAAAGCATGTAACTGATAAAAGTCGAAAGTTATATGAATATAATGGCAAGCTGTTTATAACTGCTATTTTGCCGAAAGAATCGGTTATCAATAAAGTGGGAGGAGCCGGGCATGAATTTGATATTCAGGGAGTAAACTATAATAAAAATTCAGCAGGAACGCCGATATCTGTAGATCCGACGACAGGACCCGTAGAGCCTGGAGCCTGGCGAATTGAAATTACGCCCAAGATTCCTGAAGAGAAAGCCCTTTATTTAAATGTATTGATTCCACTTGAGGCTGATCAGAGGCATAAATATCTTGTTGAAGCGGTCAAAGTTATAAATGGTGATATTGTAGGCGCAAGGATCTCGAGCGACAGAGAGACTATCTATACTCTATTTAACGAGCGAGTCGATAACCAATCCCTGAATCAGAAGATTGAGTATACAATCGAAGAAAAGGCGAATAGCACACGTCATTATCTGTTTGGACTGAAGCCATTATCTTATTTTGATTTAATTTTGGATGATAACACTGATGGAAAGAAGACTATTCATTTGGTTCCGCTTAAGGACGAGGATCAAAAGAAGAATGTGCGTGCTGACAACAATGGGATACTTCAGTTCACGCTTTTATCAACAAAGCGGAACATATCCAGACAGATAATGGATCCGGGAAATTTCAGGGTGAGTTAACGGTCGAAGAATACTCCGGTTACGCAAAGCTTTTGAACTTGTGGGAGGGAATGATGACAGCCTGTTACAGCGGATATTGATCGTGAAGAATCGAGATATAAAGCGAGGCCATCTTGGCAAGGTAATATTGACGACTTTTCTTGGTCTGGTTGTCGCCGTGACGTTTGCGGTGCTGGCCGAAGGGATAGTACGAGTCAGGCAGTGGATAAAATACGAGAGGACGGGTACCATTGACGAGATTTATCAAACAGATTCCTCCCTTTCCCTGAGGGTGCCCATTGCAAACGAAGTACAGGGGGGGATCAGGATAAACTCACTGGGTTTCAGAGGTCCGGAGTTGGAGAATTCAAACCCGGATTCGGTGGTACGTTTAGCTTTTCTCGGTGCATCTACCACCTTTTGTGCCGAGGTGAGCAGCAATGAGTTAACCTGGCCTCACTTGGTATGGAAGAAGCTTAAAGAGTCTTTGCCGGCCATAAACATTGACTATGTCAATGCAGCTGTACCGGGTTATACAGTAAATTCATCAATGAAAAATCTGCGGTATCGAGTGGAGCCGTTGAAACCTGACGTAATTATCATATATCACACCACCAATGATCTTAGCATGGACAGCAGGGCGTTGGCAGGAGAACAGGGCATTTATCAAAGTTCTGACAATAAGCAAAGCTGGATTTCCAAATACTCGCTTCTTTGGTTTTTGACAGAGAAAAACCTTAAAATAAGAATGCTTCAAAAAGACGCGATCGGAAAGACAAAGCTAAAGTTTGATCCTCAGCAACTATCTCGAGATTTTAAAAGAAGATTGACAGAGCTCATTAAAGAGAGCCAGAACGTCGCCCGATTAGTGGTAGTCGTAACGTTCTCCCATAAGTTAAGGCGTGAACAATCACCTCAGGAACAGTTAAAAGCGGCAAATACCGCTCTCTATTACATGCCCTTTATGAGTACCGAAGGACTTCTGAGCGGATATGAGGAATATAACCGGGTAATCAGGGAAGTAGCGAAGGAACGAGGCGCAGCATTAATAGAGGAAGAAATGAGTATACCTGGCGATGATGCCCACTTTTATGACTCGGTACATTTCACCGATAGGGGCAGTAAATTAATGGCGAAGAGGGTAAGTGATACAGTATTGGAATCTGCTGAGTTCAGGGAGATAATCCAGTCAAAAATGATGAGATCTGCTAATTTCCATTAAGGATATTATTGGGTATGTTCCTTTAATGTAATAACCAGATGAAAGTCCTTCACATACTTGATCATTATAAGCCGCATTTCAGCGGGTATGTCTTCAGGTCGAGCTACATCCTCAAATATCAGAAGGAATTAGGCATTAACCCTGTTGTTGTCACGTCTCCAAAACATGGAAAAACTGAAAATCCGGTTGAAGAAGTGGATGGCATTACTAACTACAGAACAGATAAACATGAATTCGGGAAGATCCCCTTTGTTAAAGAATGGAGATTAATAGCAGCACTTGAAAAAAGGATAGCAGAGGCGGTAAGGAGTGAAAAGCCGGATTTAATACATGCCCATTCTCCAAGTCTGAACGGGATCGCTGCAGTGAGAGTTGGGAAAAAGTTCGGGATTCCTGTTGTATACGAGGTACGCGCATTCTGGGAAGACGCAGCTGTGGACCATGGGACTTTCAATGAAGACTCTCTTAGATACAGGATTAGCAGAATTGTTGAAACAGGAGTATTGAAAAAAGCACAGTCGGTTTTTGCATTATGTGAAGGCGTAAAAAGGGAAATGCTTTCCAGAGGCATACCTGAGAGCAAGATAACAGTGATTCAAAACTGCGTGGATATGAATAAGTTTTCTCCGGTAGAGTACGATCAGGAAATTTCTGAGCAATATGGCCTGGACGGCAACATGGTATTTGGATTTATTGGATCATTCTATTACTATGAAGGTCTCGATATTCTCCTTGACAGCTACAGGATGCTGATCGATAAATATGCTGATGTAAAGCTTTTGCTGGTGGGTGATGGACCTGCTGTGAATTTTTTGCATAAAAAAGCGGAGAGGATGAAGTTGAACAGTGGACTGGTATTTACGGGCAAAATTCCCCATCAGATTATCAGCCGCTATTATTCGGTGATAGATGTATTTGTATATCCGAGGAAGAAAATGAGGCTTACCGACCTTGTAACTCCCTTGAAGCCACTTGAGGCGATGTCTATGGGTAAAATTGTAGCAGGCAGCGATGTTGGTGGAATCAAAGAACTGATAACGGACAATGAAGACGGATATTTATTCAGTGCCGACAGTACCCAGTCTCTTGCACAAAAAATGTCTGAGCTGTATGAAAATAGAAGCAAATTTGAGGCTGTATCAAGGGCTGCGCAGGATACAGTCAGGAATAAGCATGTATGGAAACTGGCAGTACAGAAATACATGCCAATATATGAACGACTGTTAAGCAAACCGGATTGAGGGATCACTCATTATGTGCGGAATTATCGGAATAGTTGATGTTGTCTCCTCACCGGAAAGATCGGTAGTTGAGAAGATGTGCAGAATAATGTCTCACAGGGGACCTGATGGAGAAGGATATTATTTCGACGACAAAGTAGGTCTCGGACACAGCAGGTTGAGCATTATTGACCTTGAGGGCGGAAAGCAGCCGATGTGTAATGAGGACGGATCTATATGGATAACATATAATGGGGAAATATATAATTTCCCCGAACTTCGAGAAGACCTGATAGAAAAAGGACACAGATTTAAAACCAGGAGCGATACGGAGACGATTATTCATGCTTATGAAGAATATGGATGTTCGTGTTTAGAAAAACTGAGAGGGATGTTTGCCTTTGGAATCTGGGACGGCAATAAGGAAGTGCTTTTTCTTGCACGCGATCGTCTCGGGAAAAAGCCTCTTTATTACTATTGTGATGAAAAAAGGATCATTTTTGCTTCAGAATTAAAGGCGATTTATCAGGATCGAAGGATTGAGAAAGAAATACATCCTGAAGCTCTTGTCAACTATCTGACATATAACTACATTCCTTTCCCTGAGACCATCTTCAAAAAAATATATAAACTTCCTCCGGGCCATTCTATGACTGTCAACGTATCTGAGGGGAAATCAGGAAATGAGAAGAAAGGCCTGAACATCTCCCTGAGGCAGTACTGGGACATTCGATATGACCCTGACTACTCTTTATCTGAGCATGACTGGATTGAAGCACTGCGGGAGAAAATCGAGGAAGCAGTCAGGATCCGACTGATCAGTGATGTGCCGCTCGGTGCTTTTTTGAGCGGAGGCATCGACTCCAGTGCGGTTGTTGCCTTGATGAGTATGGTTCAGGACAGGCCGGTGAAGACTTTTTCCATCGGCTTTCATGAGCAGGAGTTCAGTGAAGTACAGTACGCAAGAAAAATTTCGGAACGGTTTTCAACTGAGCATCATGAAATGATAGTTGAACCCGATGCCCTTGATATTTTACCGAAGCTCGCGTGGGAATTTGACGAGCCTTTTGCCGATTCATCAGCAATACCGACGTACTATGTGTCAAAAATTGCGAGAGAAAGTGTCACCGTGATCCTTTCGGGAGACGGAGGCGATGAGACCTTTGGCGGTTACCGCCGCTATGCCTGGGCCCAGGATATGCAGCGATATGACTGGATGCCTCTCTGGTTAAAAAAAGCAGTATTTGGCGCACTCTCTGATCTTATGCCCGATGGTATGAGAGGCAAGGGGATGTTGCGGCACTTATCAAAAGATCCTTTTGAAAGGTATGCCGGCCTGAACACCTTTTCTGATTCAAACTACGTGCATAGCATACTGAGTAATGACGTACTATCAACGGTCAAAAAAAATAGTAGCGGACCTGTGCCGGATTTTCGTCATTTAAAAAAATACTATCAATCCTGTAACAGCGATGACTATCTTACGCGTATACAATATCTTGATACGAAAGTGTATCTTGCTGAAGATATACTGACAAAAGTAGACAGGGCAAGCATGTTGTGCAGTCTTGAAACACGTGCTCCTCTCCTTGATCACGAGTTAATTGAGCTTGCCGCCAGAATTCCCTCTTCGCTGAAGATCAGGAACGGTCAATTGAAATATATACTGAAAAGGGCAATGCATGGAATATTGCCGGAAGAAATAGTGCATAGAAAAAAAATGGGCTTCGGAGTCCCCCTCGCACAGTGGTTCAAGAAAGATATCAAGGAGTATTCAAGGGATATCCTCCTGTCAAAAGATGCGAGAGCAAGAGGGCTGTTTAACAGCAGGTACATCGAGGACATGCTGGACAGTCATCAACAGGCCGGCAGGGATTTCAGTGCACGTATTTGGGCATTATTGTTTTTTGAACACTGGTGTATGAACTGGATGTCATAAATTTTAAGAGAACAGGAGAATCGTTCATTTCACATTTTTTTAGAATGAAACATGGAACTCTTCCTTTGTGGTTGTTCCTTTGAACCGGAACAGGCATGGCGAAAGCAGGTTGACCGGAAATGATATGCCTCCCGTTATTGCCATTATTGCACCTTTTCCATTGCCCTATGGCGGAATGGCCATTCAGGCAGAAAAACTCTATAAACGATTAACGGCATCGGGCGTCCACTCTGTGTGTGTCAAATCAAATGCCGAATTCCCGGGGCCTTTGAAATTCATGGAAAGGCTCAGGGGAATCAGAACTGCGATCAGGTTCTTCCTGTTTACGTACAATCTGTTAAGCATCAGAGAAGCGACGGTCATTCACATCTTCGGTGCTTCCTACTCGTATTTTTTTCTTGTTGTTGCTCCTGCTATTATCATGGCGCGCATCATGGGGAAGAAGATAATTCTCAATTACCGGGGTGGTGAGGCAGAGGCGTTTTTTAAAAGATGGAGAGCATTGACGATTCCATTCCTCAAGACAGTAGATGTCATTACGGTACCGTCCGCCTTTTTGAAGGACGTTCTTGAAAAAACTGTCAAGAGAAAAGTGGTTATCATGCCAAATTTAGTCGACATTGAAACGTTCAGGTACAAAGAGAGGTCCAGACTGAAGCCTGAAATTGTTGTCAGCAGACAATTGGAACCCCGGTATAATGTAGCCTGTGCCCTCCGGGCATTCAGGATAGTCAAAAATGCATATCCGGCTGCCAGGCTTAAGATTGCTGGAACGGGCTGCGAGGAAGGGAGATTGAAGCGAATGAGGGGTGAACTCTCACTTGATGACGTCTATTTTCTCGGGGATTTAACACACCATGAATTGTCTCACATATATAATGAAAGTGATATTTTGATAAATGCTTCTCACGTTGATAACTTTCCGGCATCCATCATGGAGGCTTTTGCCTGCGGCCTGCCGGTGGTAACGACAAGGGTCGGTGGAATTCCATATATGGTAAGTGAGGGGAAGACGGGTATCCTCGTTGATCCCGATGACTATGAAAGCCTTGCAGCAGGCGTTATAAGGCTCATGGAGGATCCCGAACTCGCACATACTTTTTCAATAAATGGAAGAGTGATGGCTGAACGTTACAGCTGGGAGAACATTAAAGAAGTGCTGTTCGATCTGTACAGCCTTCGATGATCTGCGTACAGGTATACCTTCGTGGATATTGTTAAACCCATAATAAGACACGTCCTTTTTCCGCTTCAGGAGTTTCTGAAGGGACACAAAACTCTTTCCTGTTTGAGGGATCTCGAAAAAAGTCAGTCCTTCGATAAAGAAAGACTGCATGAATTGCAATCGGAAAAGCTCAGACAGCTTGTAGATTATGCCTGCCGGAACGTCCCCTATTACAGAAAACTGTTTGATGTGCATAAGATTGTCCCCGAGAGTATTCAAACTCCTTCAGATTTGCAGAAGCTGCCGTTATTGACAAAAGAGATTATCAGAGGAGAGATGGAAAATCTTAAATCGCGAGAAACAGAAAATCTTGAAACCTTTAACACAGGTGGTTCGACAGGTGCCCCGTTGATATTTTATATCGGAAAGTGGAGAGTCAGTATGGACGTCGCTGCAAAGTTGCGGGCCACCCGATGGTGGGATGTGGATATCGGTGATTCTGAAATCGTTCTATGGGGTTCCCCCGTTGAACTGAACAGGCAGGACTTTGCACGACAAATGAGGGACGCACTGTTCAGAACACGTTTGCTCTCTGCATTTGACCTGGGGGAGCAGAAAATTGATGAGTATCTCGGGACAATCAGAAAGTACAGGCCGAAGCATGTATTCGGATATCCAAGTTCCATATCTGTTCTTTCAATGTATGCAAAACAGAAGAACGTCAGACTTGACGACCTGGGGGTCAGGGTTGTTTTTTGCACGGCGGAGAAACTCTATGATCATCAGAGGGAAATAATTTCTCAGGTCTTCAATGCACCGGTGGCGAACGGATACGGAGGCAGGGATTCAGGATTTATTGCACACGAGTGCCCGGAGGCACAAGGTATGCATATAACAGCAGAAAGTATCATACTTGAAATTATTGACCAGGATGGTAATGCTCTGGCACCGGGACAGAAAGGTGAGATCGTAATCACCCATCTGGATACGCACGAATTTCCTTTCATTCGATATAAAACAGGTGATATAGGTGTACTGGCAGATAATGCCTGTTCCTGCGGACGGGGACTGCCTCTCCTGAAAGAAATAGACGGCAGGGCAACAGACTTTATTGTTACCCGTGACGGCAGGATAATGCATGGACTGTCCCTGATTTATGTGATGAGAGAGATTTCAGGGATAGAGGAATTCAAGATCATTCAGGAGGACCTCGATCATTTCACCGTTACCATTGTGAGGAATTCCTTCTTCAAGAGTGATTCAGAGACTGCCATCAGGAGTGGTTTCGAGCAGAGAATTGGCGGAAATATAAAGATTGATTTCGACTATGTGCCAAGGATTGAATCGGAAAAGTCCGGAAAATTCCGCTACGTAGTCTCAAAGGTGCCTTTAACAGATCAAAGTTCATATGCAGGAAGTAACGTTAATTATGTTTAAAAACAGGACTGCGCTGGTTAAATTTCTGATCCTTGCCGCGGTGCTTGGAACTGTGTATTATCCTGAGCTTTATTCCATGTCCCTGATCTGGGCGAGCAAAAAAGAATATTCTCACGGCTTTCTCGTTCCCCTCATAACAGTATATATCATGTGGACAAAACGACAGGAATTGTGTGATGCGGTCGTCACACCCGAGTGGAAAGGTTTGGCAGTTCTAGTGATAGGGGTATTTCTTTATATTGCAGGCAATGTTGCCTTTGAGTCTTTTGTGCGGCAGATTTCTTTTATAGTGACGATCATCGGACTTATTTACCTCCTGCTTGGGAAGGAGATGTTGAAACATCTAATATTTCCTGTCGGGTATCTTTTATTTATGATACCACTGCCGTATATTGTTATGAACAGCGTAGCTGTCCGGCTGCGGCTCATAGACGCGACAGTTACATTTAAAGTCCTGCGTTTTTTCGGCATGCCGATCTTTCAGGACGGCGCCAATCTCGAGCTGCCCAACATCAGTCTGTCTGTGGCGGATCTTTGTACCGGGATACTGTCGATCGTTGCGATATTAACCCTCTCAGTTTTTTATGCCTATATGACGCAAAGACATTTTATTACCCGTCTGGCCCTTGTTTTTATTGCGATCCCCGTTGCAGTTGTCAGCAATATGGTCAGGCTTATCATGACAACAGGTTTGGCATATTTTTTCGGTCAGCGTGCATTGAGCTCCGCAATTCATGAATTTCATGGAACGGTTAATTTTCTTATAAACGTAGCGCTGCTGGTGCTGGCCGGCAGGCTGCTGAATAAAATTGATGTGAAATTGAGCGGTGATATGGAGCAGTGAAGAAAAATAATTTTCATTATATGGCCGCATGCCTTATCCTTATCTTTGCCGGTCTGTTTGTGAACGATCGCGTTCAAGAAACAACAACCCTGACGTCTTCTTCAGTTATGGATTTCCCTGTTGATCTTAATGAATATTACGGTGAAGACATAAAGCCATTGTATGGATACTCCTATGACAACCCTCATGCCGATGAAAAGATCCTGCGAATTTATAAAAATAAAAAAGATAATAAGGAGCTCTATGTATTTATCGGTCACTGGAAAAATCAGAACGAGGAAAAGAGAATTGTTGCTCCCCGCTATACCACCGACGGATGGAGCTACTACTGGATAAAAAAAAGTGTTTTGAGGACTGGTTTGACGACAATAAACCTGAAGAAGTTTTTAAATGAAAAAGGACATCGGAAGGAACTGGTTTACTACTGCTATATAATGAATGATGAAACCATTTCCAGTGAATATTATTTGAAGATCAGGAGTATGCTGAATTTATTGCTGCGCGGCAGAAACAGTGCCTCGCTATTGCGTGTGGCCATGCCGGTGACTGACGAATGGCCTCTGGAAAAAGCTGAAGTGTATGAAGAGGCTTTTATCAGGGAAATTGTGCCCCTGATGATGGAGAAATTCTGAACTATTATTTGGTGAAGCAAGGGATTTAACTGATATGACTTTACTGACGCTTTCAATCATCGCTGCTGCAGCTTCATTTTTTCTTGCCCTGGCTGTCTTCTTTAAAGACCCGAAGCGCCTTGCGAACATTTCTTTTTCTGTCAGTATGGTTGCCACTGCGGGCGTCATGTTCGGCGATTCCATGGCAGTAATCAGGCCTGAAGGGCTCGTTTTCTGGAAGATGGTGGTCAGCGTGGGCGAGTCTGTCATGTCCCTCTCATGGCTTCTCTTTGCCCTCAGTTTTGGCAGGGAGAACGGGATAAACGCTTTCAGTAAATTTTCCATGGCACTTATTTTCCTGTCGCCTGTCATACTTTTATTTGTATTTGCCGTCCCGCAGGATGCCTTTTTTTATTCCGCTGAATTTGAAAGCGAAAAAACTCTTTTTCTGGGCAACGGGGGATATTTATTTAATCTGTTGCTGCTATTTTATTCCATAGTTGCAATTGTCCACCTTGAGTCCACGCTGAGAAGTTCTTCCGGAACCGGTCGCTGGCAGATTAAATATATGATGCTCGGTGTAGGCGGCATTCTCGCGTTAAACATTTTCCACTACAGTCAGGCGCTGCTTTACCGCTCTATAGATATGAGCCTGCTGCCGGTGAGGATATGCGTTTTTCTTTTCTGCATAAGTTTCATAAGCTATTCAATTTTTAAACGCAAATTTATGGATATTGAAATCGTGGTGTCACGGGGGGTTTTCTACCAGACGCTGAGCATATTTGTAGTTGGCTTTTATCTGCTTGGGCTCGGGATTGTAGGAGAGGGCATGCGATATTTAGGTCCACAGCTCGGAAAGAATATCATGACGTTCCTGAGCTTCGCAGGGGCGATAGTTGTGCTCCTGATCATTCTTTCAGAGCAGTTGAGGAATAAGGCCATGGTATTCATAAATAAGAACTTCTACAGCCAGAAGTACGATTACAGGACACAGTGGCTGCAGTTTACCCAGATAATTTCTGCCGGACATTCCTATGATGACATGCTTGTTTCCATTGCCCGGGGGTTTAAGGATGCAATAGGAGTCCGGGGGGCGTCAGTTTGGCTCAAGGAAAAAGGGAATGGTGAATATTTTTTTGCAAAAGGTGTTGACGCAGCGGCTCCGAAGGGCAACCCCGGTGAGGGGATAATAAATTTCATGCGGGACGAAGGCTGGGTTATTAATGTCAGAGACAGCAAGTGCAGCAACATCATATCGCAGGACAAAGAATTCATAATGAATAACAGGGTTTCTCTCATTGTGCCTCTTCTGGATAAAAATAACCTTATTGGTTTCGTAGTCTTTCTTGAGGGGCTTGCAGGCAGTGATTATAACTATGAAGATTACGATTTTCTCAAGGCCCTTGCCAGACAGGCGACGTTTGCTGTTATGAATGCGGCTTTGACAGAGGAGCTTGCCGAGGCCAAAGCAATGGAGGCCGTGGGCAAGGTGTCGTCATTTATCATGCATGATCTCAGAAATGCCGCGTCGACGCTGCCTCTTATAGTGCAGACGGCGGAAGATCATATGGACAACCCTGAATTTCAAAAAGATGCTATCAGAACCATCTCGAAGACTTTCGAAAAAATTAATAATATTATGGTAAAGCTTGGAGATCTTTCGAAGAAGACAAGCCTCGTTCTTAAGGAATCGGATTTGGGAGAGTGTGCTAAAATAGCTATACGAGAGCTGAATTTCACCGGAAATGCAAAGGTATCTTATAAAGAATTGCAGACCGTAAAATCAAATCTCGACAGGGATGAGATCGTAAAGGTTTTTGTCAATCTCATCCTCAACGCGCTTGATGCAATCAATTATAAGGGAGAGATCGAGGTCGTTGTCGGTGAAGAGAAAAATATGGGATTTGTCAGGGTTTCAGATAAAGGCTGCGGGATGTCCGGTGAATTTATCGATAAGAAACTTTTCAAACCATTTCATACAACAAAAAAGAACGGACTGGGAATCGGTCTCTACCAATGCAAGACAATTATTGAATCGCATTCAGGGAGGATAAAAGTGAACAGTAAGCCCGGAGCGGGAACAGATTTTTTTGTATATCTGCATAAGTTATCCAATTAATATCAAAATGTTTTAGATTAGTATATGCTTTACCAATCCATTCATGAATCGGATATTTGATTATGATGAAAATTTTGATAGCAGAAGACGACCATGAAGTTCAAACACTGTTAAAATGGGGCCTTTCAAAAGAGTATGAAGTTCTGCAGGCCTTTGATAAGGCATCGGCAATGCAACTTTTTAACAAAGCCCTTCCTCCTGTCGTTACACTTGACCTTGGGCTTCCCCCGGCTTCAAATGACTCAAGGGAAGGGTTGTCATGTCTTCATGAAATACTGAAGAAGGCTCCGGAAACGAAAGTAATTGTCGTAACAGGTAATAACGAAAGAGAGAATAGTTTGAAGGCTATTCATATGGGCGCATATGATTATTACCTTAAACCTATTGATTTAACTGAGCTCAAGATAATTATAGAAAGGGCATCATATCTTTCTGAAATAGAATCTGAAAACCGGAAGTTGAATATACTTTTAAACAAGGACGTCGGATTTGAGGGTATGATAGGCCAGAGCCCCAAAATGGAAAGGATTTTTGATACCATCAAAAGAGTTGCATCAACTGATGTATCGGTTGTGATAACAGGGGAAAGCGGCACAGGTAAGGAACTGGTTGCAAATGCTATTCACTCAAAAAGTTCGCGGAGCAAAGGACCCTTTATCCCTATAATCTGCAGCGCCATACCGGAAAATCTGCTTGAATCCGAACTCTTTGGCTTTGAGAAAGGTTCTTTCACAAACGCATATGCTCAGCGAAGAGGAAAATTTGAATGTGCAGATAAGGGTACTCTTTTTCTTGACGAGATTGGCGAAATGTCCATGAACATTCAGGTAAAGCTTTTAAGATTTTTACAGGAGAGAAAGATACAGAGAATTGGCGGAACGGAAGATATTGATATAGACACAAGAGTTATCGGGGCAACGAATAGTAATTTGGAAAATGCTATAAAGAATGGCACATTCAGGGAAGATCTTTTTTTTCGGATAAATGTAATTTTAATTGAAATCCCGCCTCTTCGAGAAAGAGGATCTGATATAAAACTGCTGGCAAATTATTTTTTAGAAAAATATAAAAACTTGTTTAAAAAGAAAATCAGTGGATTCAGCCGATCAGCTCTTAAGGCGATTGAACAGTATCCCTGGCCCGGTAATGTGAGAGAGCTTGAAAACAGAATACAGAAGTCCATGATTACGACAGACTCCAATCTTATAGACGCTCATTCTTTAGGTTTTGAGGAGGGGCGGGAATTAAAATACAAGGGGATTACCCTTAAAGAGGCGCGTAAGAAAATTGAAATAGACCTTATTGAAAGAGCGGTTGAGAGGCACCAGGGCAATGTAAAGCTGGCATCTGAGGAACTAGGCATTAGCAGACCTACAATGTATGATTTAATTAATAAATATAAATCGTTTTTTACTACCCCCCGGTTAAAATAGAGACTGCTGCAAAACAGGTTCTCTAATCTAACAGAAGGTGTGACCTTCCTTGTATCTATCCTTTCTTCTCTTCAACTTGATA
>CALZGI010000068.1 GCA_945786855.1 Thermodesulfovibrionia bacterium
CCGATAAATCCGATGGAAGGTATGGCCCAGGCTATATACCTGATCATGGACAGTTCTGATTCCAGCCTTTCGCCTTCAGTCTCACAGTAGGCATGGGTGGCATCAGCTACATCCTGAACATTCCGGGTGGAACTGAACCTCTGCAGACCGGCAAGGAGCGCCCGCGGGAGTAATGCACTCCGCTGATCAGGCGGTAAAGCCTGAATCTGCCGGGACAGTTCACGGGTATCTTCAGGCAGGATACGAACGCCCTCCTCGAGGGAAATGAGGTTGATCTGCAGTAACGACCGCTGTCTGATCGTAATGACAGCTTTATACGCCATGATAGCGAGTGCCCAGAGCATGAGAATAAAGCAGGCCTCCTGCTCATAATCGCGAATCATCACAGACACTGTTCGTTCGGTGATCTGCGTCTTGTCGTTTTTGACCATTTCAGCCTGTCGGGCCAATATGGCATCTGCATTGGGACGGATGATGCCCACATAGGCGGCATGGACAAAGATGATAATCAAAAAGAGGGCGATAAGCTGATACATAAATTCCATCGATAGAGGTGATGTTTTTTTCATAGTTCAGTCTATCCTGCACAATCCTTAAATATCATAGGGGAAATCAACCCCCTGGTCCGCCGGAATCGTTTCCGAGGGGACGAATGATTTCAGTTGTTTCTTTTTCCGAGGATCCTCTTTTTCTTTCTTGAATGTTTTGCCTTCCGTTTCTTTTTCATCATTTGTGCCGACAGGTTCTGAGCTTTTTTTTGTGTCATTTTGCACGACAGCTATTTTTTCACCCTGTGCTGATTTTTCGTGCTGCGCCACGTTCATTGTTATACCGTCCCCGCCACCTGCAGGTCCCATTCCCGGATATGATATTTCCGGAATGCATACAGAGATGAAAACAATAATAATGCTATACCATTTTACCATGACTATTTAAAATACCTGCTTACCCGAAATCCGACATCTTCACGTTTGTCATCACTATAACTGCGGTATGCGAGCCTCAGCGTGGCGATGCTGCTGTGCCTCCAGCTGGCCCCCCGGATTACATGGTGTTTCCCGTCCTCTGGTCCGGCGGGGTCCCTATAGGTGTTTCCGGGGGAATAGCTGTAAATTGAATAATAGTCGTGACACCATTCCGCCACATTCCCCCCTAAATCGTACAGACCCAGTCCGTTTGGTTTAAATTGTGCCGGAGGAGCGGACACCGCATACCCGTCATTATACTCTTCCAGAATAGAGGGGAGCAAGCCTTTCGCGGACTGGTCGGAGTAATTCCCCTCTGGTTCTTCAGGTGGAAATTTTTGGCCCCATGGATATTTCATGGATGTTTGCTTACCGCCGAATCGTACTGCGTATTCCCACTCAGCTTCAGTGGGCAGACGAAAACCGGTGTTGAGCGGTTTGACGGCAACCATCTTCCCACTTTTCTTTACATAGGCCGGCGGCAATGACTCCTGAGCGCTCAGCCAGTTGCAGAACAGGGCAGCCTGCTCCCAGGTTATCCGAACCACCGGCTGGTCGCTCCCGTTTAACTGCTTGCCCCGAAAGGTTCCTGAATTGTGCCCGGCCATGAAAGCCCTGAACTCTCTGTTCGTGACTTCCCGAAGCCCCATGTAAAAAGGCCGTTCCAGTTTAATGTCCCTCAGGGTCTCGTTTGACCTCCGCCCCTGCTCCCGGCGTGATGAGCCCATGGTGAAAGACGAGGCGGATATTAATTTCAGCCTGTACCCGTCTCTGGTTGTAATCATGTCTGAAGGAGCTTCTGCAGACATGGTTTTACTTTTGAGGACCACTTGCAACTGCTGTGGGAATCCCGGTCGAGGCGTGACACTGGTACGATAGGAATGGTACCCCTTTTTTCTGAATTCCATAGTCTGTTTCAGTGCGACCAGGCGCAACTGCTTCGGAGCAGCGCCCAATGATTTGCCATTCACCAGGAGTTCGGTACCGGCCGGTTCTACCACCAGGTCTATGATGCCTTCTCTGGGTTTTAAATTCACGCTGATCTGTTGAGACCCGGCTGAGGGAACCTTTACTGTACGGGATGCTTTTTCATAGCCGGCCTTTGAAAGTTGAACCACGTGTTTTTTGCCAGGAGAAAGAACGGTCGTGAGCGGTGTTTGACCAATGAATTTTTCACCGATTATGACATTCGCTCCCGATGGTTTTGTTGTGACTGCCAGTTTACCGTCAGCCGGCTGAAGCTGAATGTCATGTATTTCCTGCGGTTCATTGGGCTTAATAATAAGGTCCTGTTTCCAGGGCTTATGGAGGTCGGCACTGATTTCGAGCGCGTACGTCCCTTCGGAGAGCTGCATGCGTAAAGGAGTGTTCCCAAAGGACGTTCCGTCAACCTTTACATTTGCCCCCTGAGGGATGGAACTGACGGTTACTGCAGACCAGCCCGGGAGTAGGGCCATGTTAAATTCCTGTAACGTGCTGCATCCCTCTACATCGATATCGGTCAGAAAGTCCTGGTAAGTATCGGCCCGAATTTCCAGCTTTCGCAGCCCTGGCATTACTTTAAGATTTTCAGCGGGGGTTTGTCCGATTTCAGTCCCGTCAATATATACTGATGCGCCCGTAATAGTTCTTTCCGCTGAGCCCGATTGATGAGCACGGACCAGGAGCCGGCCGGGCAGTTTTCCCATTTTAAGCTGCAGGTTCTGTCGTTTTTCATCGTTGACCGAAAACGTATATTCAAGGGGAGAATAGCACTCTTTGTGTGCTGCCAGCCTGTATTCACCCGGTTGCATCAGATAGTAGTTCCCGAATCGGGGAGTGAACATACTGCCGCCCGAAAAAGAGATGTCCTCTGGAACAGGTTCGATAGATATAACTACATGGCGCGCTGTAAAGACAAACCAGGCTGAGAAAGCGATGAGAACCAGGACCGTTGCCAGTAAAAGGCCGGCTGACCATCGAATGACCGGAACCTGCTTTAATTTTCGCGGCTGCTGTCTGGAGTGAAAGGAGATGGGCTCTATGTTCACCGGACCAGAGCTATGGACATGCAGCGGTGGAACATCCTGTGCAGCATTCTCTGTTTCAGAGACATGAAAAATGTAATCCTTTCCGGTCTGGTGTACTATTATTTCTGCAAGGCCCGTACGAATAATATCACCGTGGTTCAGGCGGACCGTTTTTCCCAGTATTTCCCCATTATAGAGAATGGGAACTCCCGACAGGGCCGGCTGTATAAGCGGTCGGGCATTTTCCAGCTTTATAACCGCTGCTTCTACATTCTCATCCAGCCCCGGAACAGGGATGCCGGCAGCGGCAGTGCTGCCAAGAATGATAGGGAAATCCTTCTCAGTCAGACGTTTCTCGCCATTGTTGTCCCGGATTTTGTACGTCAATGTCACACCTTATCCCTGCAAATAACGGTTACACGCAATAATGTTTTCTGTCCGGGTTTGAGAACGATTTCCTGACGAACGTCACGGTACCCGTCCCGTGAGCCGACCACTGTATACGTACCTGGTCTCAGCGATAATTCCCGTGTGACAAAGCTGCCGAGTCTGCCGATCCGGTAAACAGCAACTTCTGTAAGATTGTCTGACTCAATCCTTACCTGAACAGGTGTCCGGGCAGCGTCCACCAGTGCCGTAAAGTCAATTATCTGCGCACCAAGGCGCGGTCCTCTCGGATGCAGGCTCCGGGCCTCCTCATTCAGAAGGAGGGCATTTTGAAGCTGCTTATCCGATTCAAGGACGCCGGGATTCTGAAGAAAATAGGTAATCTGCCTGGAAATTCTGATATGTTCCTGTGAGCTCTCTTTCCCCTGGACCGCAAAGCTAATGCTCGGATCAATGTTAAGAACAGCCATGTAGGATTTGAGGGCCTGGTCCCAATCTTCAGCCTGTTCCTGGGCCATCGATTTCTGTCGCAATTTTTCAATTGTATCCAGACGGATAGCTTCGTTGACCTGCACCAGAGCGCTCTGTACTTCCCGTGAATCGGGCTGAAATGATTTTGCCTTTAACAGCATGGTCCTGGCAGATTGATACCTGCCTTCGTGGTATGCCGTTAATCCATCGGACATGAGTTTTTGTAACTGATCGCCAGCGATCTGTTCTTTCACCCGCTTCAGTGATTTCCGGGCTTCCTCGGAATGAGGGTCTAACTTCAGGGCTTCCTGGTAATCAGTGTGTGCAAAAACAAAACGACCGCCTTTTTCGTGTTTTTTGCCCGATTCTACCAACCGGGTCACCGCATCGAGGTTCTCAGCACGTTCACTTTCAAGTATTTCTTTTGCAGGATCTGCCTCTTGCTGCGGTTTAATTGGCTGTTGCTTACCGGAAAGGACCTCCGACTGATTATTTGCAGGGTCCGTCTCTCCTGTGGTGTTCCTTTCAGTATCCGCAATTTGATTCCTGCTGACTTCGACTTCTCTCTGTTCAGTTCCGCCAGTTCCTTCAGGAAGAATCACCGGATGCTTTGACACATGTCTGATGAATATAAATCCCCCTGCTAAAAGTGCTGCCAGAACCATAAGCAAAAATAAAAGGAATCTTGTGGATATCCGCTTCGGGTCGGACGGCTCTGGCTGGATTCTTTTGCTACGTAGCCTGATTGGAGTTATGATCTCCGATTTGCGTTCTGAAGGCTGCTGGTCTTGACCGGGTCGAGTTGGTTTGTCGGAAGGCATGGTAGAATCCAATATTCTCTTTATTGAGGGTTTTCAGTTTTTATGTCTTCCGTCGTCTCTGGAGAGACATCAGGATCGAAGCCGGTTTCTGCAATGTATATTTTGTGCAGCAGTTCGCGCCAGTGCTTGAATTGTTCCTCTGCCGAACCGGTCAACTCATACTGCTGCCCTTCGAAGTCCATCACGACAGGCCGCATCTCACTTCCGAAAGATTCGCTGAGTTCCTCGATCGCGGCGGAGTGGATTTCAGCCTCTTTTGATATGTTAAATCCGTTGATAATAACCTGACTTCCGATGATGATCATGCCAACCTGAACAGCGCCGGTGTTTTCTACATTCTCAACATTCAGAGCAACAGCTCCTACCACAAGGAGAGCCCCTATCAGCTTGCGCGTCCACGCACCCCTCTTGATTTTTTTTATCGCCCTGACTTCTTCGTAATTGAGCTTACGCCAGTCTTCATAGGACGGCCACATCTCAGAATAAAATTCCTGATAGTATTGGTTCAACGTGTCTACATACATGTATTCCCGCTCCCGTATCTTGAGCAGGCGGGCCATTGTGGTATCTCCTTCAGCGGGCAGGCGGTTTAAGGTGACTCTGCTATTTTTATCTTTCGAAAGGTAGCCGCTGTAGACTGATGGGGCAAAGTCTCGGGCAAATTTCAGCTTCGATACGGTGCGGATGTTTCTGACCTCTTGTGGTAAGAGCCTCATGCGGTACTCGGCCAGGTCATTGGCAATTGCATTGTATATATCCTGGAAGGCATCTTTTTCTCCTTCCTTGTTGCCGGAATAAAATGCCGCACCGGCCTCCGATTCGTAGTTTTTCGTGAACCAGAGTTTCCCGGTCGCGTCGGTTGCCTGAACCTGAAGAACCAGATGCATTCCGTTTGACTCGAGGATTTTCCCTTTAATAAAAACATCGGTGCTTTCAGTCTTAGCAGGAAGAACACGGACTGCACCCCAGTAGCTGCTCTGCTGCATGGAAAGTTTCATGTGATAGGGTATAAAGTGGGTTTCCGCTTTTCTGACTTCTGCATTTGTGTGTTTCTCTTTCGCCTTTTCCTCCGTAATTTCTTCTGACTCAAAGACCGTAATGCCCACATCAAGTAATTCATCTTCAGGGATTTCTTCCATCGCTTTGATAATGGCAGTAGGACCTACTTTCTCGGCCCGATAGGCAGAGCAGCCGGTGAACAGAATAAAAACAGCGATAATGAGCAGCGCGTTATGAAGAAAAGGACATTTCATATAATGTTTAAATTTTACCATGGAAAATCAGAAAGAAAAAATTTGACCTGCTTCCTCTTAATACCCTGGCTGAAATGCTTTAACTGGGGATTGTCTTACCTGCCCGGATTTTTTTTATACTGTTCATATTCGTTCCAGAGCTTTTCCCGAAGTACGGGGTCGGTCTCCTCTTCTGCAGCTTCGCGAAGCTGCCGGGCAACAATATCGTCATCTCTGGGGTCATAGCGATTTTTGGGGTGATTTTTGGAACCCTCAATTCCACCTCGGGATTCTTCCGGCGAAGACATTTCGGAATCGTCCCTGCCTTCTCCCCGTTGCCCTTCTGCTCCGCTTTCAGAGCCGACCTCTCCACTTCCGTTCTTTTTGGACCCATCTGCGGAACTCTGTCCCGATTCAGCACGCTCATCTCCGGCTTCTTCGTCAGAATCGGCATCAATGTCTATGCCCTGCTCACGCAGGCGCTCTGCTGCAGCTTCTGCCTCCGCCGCGAGATCCCGCATTTTCTCTGAAGATTTTGCACGGATCAAATCCTGTTCCTTAAGCAGCTTTTCATCGAACTCAGCCATGGAATCGTCGAGTTGGCGATCCAGCACCGCCACTTCATCAACTGCCTGATCACCGCTCATTCCCGGGTCAGTTACGGATTCTGCGTTTTCACGAGATGGCGACCCGCCCGGTTCTTTTTGATTTTTATATGTGGCATTGAGGGCTTCCATTTTCTCCACAACATTGCGGTTTTCAGAGACCATTTCCCGTACTTTACTTAAATAGAGTTCATAATCCTCAATGACCTCCGGCGGCGCATCTCCCGATGCCTTAAGTTTTTCCAGCTCTGAAGAGATCCGTTCTTCCATCGCGATACTGGTACGCAATTCCCGTCGTGCTGCTTCAAGGGAGGATTCTCTGTCCTGCGAAGATTCTCTGTCCTGCGAAGATTCTCTGTCCTGTCGGGTTGTGGCAAAAGGACATGCTGACAACACAAGGCAGATGATTCCAGCGATCGCATATTTACACCATATGGCAGTCTTCATGACGATAAATAGTAGTCGTTTTTTTGATAAATAATGGAGCTCATGGGATTAAAAAAGAATAACATCTCCATGAAATAACTATAAGAAATCCAATAAAACCTGTCAAGGAACGAACATTTCTATTCGTTATAATTGTCAGAGATAATTTTAAAGAAAAAAATAAAATTCTGGGCCTATCGCTTAATGTACATGCAACATATAATGGGAAGCATCAAATAACGCATTCCAGAATATAAATAAGCTTCAATCTTCAATGATCGATAGTCGTTGTTTTTTAGCTTGAGCAATTACAATTTGATTAATTGGAGCTTATCTGTTATTTGGGATTTGAGCTTTGGAATTTGTCTTTTCCATTATTCTCCTGCCGCTGCCGGAAGTTTCCATGGCTGGATCCTGTCCTGAGGTTTTACCGCTGCATATTTGAGATAGGGAATTATAATGTCGTTTTTATTGCCGCCGGTCCCATCATATGTGACAGAGACTACGGGAGTTCCCGTTTTTTTCTCAATTTCGTTTGCCATTGCCTCGGTAACCAGAGAGGGACAGCAGAATGCCGGGCTTGTCTGGACAAAGAGGGAGATATCAGGATAGTGCTTCTTTAAATAATGTATTTTCAATATATTGTCCATTGATTCGCCGGTATTTTCTACCCTGATGTTGTATTCCGCGAGGATCTTCTCCGGCGACTCGTTATATTCAAGGTCAGGTTCCATCAAAATCCGTTCAAAGTATTTATAATATGACTTCTCCAGCATGGTTGCCGTGGCAAAAAAAGTTTTTGTAGACAGAACATTCAGGTACTGTCCTTCAACAAACCATTTCCTGAAATATTGTCCCGATATCATCTTAAGAAAAGAGCTGAAGGGAGTCGTAATGACTTCGCCGCCATTGTCTTCAATAAAATGCTCCAGATCCTGGTTCATTACTTCATTGTCCCGGGCATACAAATCACCGAAAATTGCGATCTTCGGCCTTTGTTCGTACTCTGTCTCGATTCCTTCAAACCAGGATACGACTTCGGCTACAGCTGATTCTTTCGATCTCTTTCCCAGAAAGGCATCTTTCAGAATATCAATACTCTTTTTAATTGTCCTGTCTGTTGCACCTTTTTCCTTTTCGTAGGGCCGTATCCTGCATCCCATTTTTCTGACAAGTCCTCCGAACATATATGCCAAATATGAGTTCAAAGGGAGTTTTATTGACAGATCTACAAATGACATACTGCCCGTATATACATCAGCTGCTGACATGCCATGGCCATAGGAATGGAAAATGTTTTTTATATGATGAGGAAACATCTTCAGATTACAGGCCAGGGTAGTGACCATTATCCACAGTACTGTTTTCCCCGGGTCAAGATTGTGTTTTTCCACATAATCAATAAACTCCTGGGCGATTATGTTCAGGGGAATACATTGCCCGCTGTTGAGGCGCAGACTTTTTTGAATACTTGTGTCGGTCTCTTCTAAAAGCCGTGCATCAATTCCTTCACTCTGGAGATTGGCAACTATCAGCGGCAGGCTGAGATTGTCCCAGTTCGGAATGATCAGTGTTTTATCTGAAAGGTGTCTTTCTCTATTCGGGATGAGAGACGGTGCATACAGGACGGGTTTCTTTACGCCCTCCGGAGAATGAGATGCACGATGATTTCGAAAGGACCGGATCGCAGCTTCAATTCTGGTTTCATATCCCACATTGGAGGAATGTTCGTCTAACTGCAGGATGAGGTAGGGCTTTTCATGAGATTCCATAAGCTTCTTAAAATACTCTACAGCAAAAGAATCAGGGGAACATTTGAATGAAGTCACAAATACAGGATACGCTCCCTCAGAACGTGCTACTGCTTCGGCCGATTTCAGCATTTCCGATGCATAGTGCCAGGGAAGCTCATTACAGAGCGGTTCCATTGATTTAACATCTTCCCGGGTATAGGAAAGCATGTCCTGGTAAAAGGTTTTGACGCCCAGTGATGCAAATATTTCGGGGATTCCGCTGTTCATGGATTTTGGCAGGATTGAATAAGGTCTGCCGATAAATACAACATGTATGTCATCGGTGCCTCCTGACTCTCTTTTGTATGTTTCTTTTAACTTCAACGAACATGAATCCTTGAATTCGAGCGCCCTGTCATAGGCGGTGGACACATCAAAATAACTGATAGAATGGTTTGTAATCAGCTTCAGGGAGTTGTAGAGCTGAGTTTTTGTATAGAGAGGATTATAGAGATAGTTAACAAGGGGCATAAGAAACCTCTTTTTGTCATCCTGTCCGTTCATGTTGGAAACAAGTGAGGACGAAAATTGCGTATAGTAACAAAACTGGCGTCTCGTGTTCTTTTCTTCAGGCTTCTTTTCAAGATAGAATGGCAAAAAGACATAATCCGCCCTTTCCAGAAGATATTTTACGTGGCCGTGCAGGGCCGTCATTGGCGCACAGAATTCAGCGCCGGCGAGACTTTTCCCCTCTTTGACTGCTTCAGTATAGGGCTCGCTGGTCATAGTTTTTATGGACAGCTGATCAAAAAAATATTTCCACATAGGCAGATCTTCATACATGTGGAGCGCTGCAGGAATACCAATGGTGACATATTCTTCTGCCGGGCTGAATGAAAAAACCTTCTTCCTCTCTTTTATCAGATCAAAACCGGACAGATTATTGTTTATGTATTTTTTGGTGTCATAATCCCGTCCGCACAGGAACCCGTATGCAACACTTTCTCCTTCGACATCAGCAATAGTAATCTTGCAGTGATTTGTGCATATCCCGCATACTTCAGACTTTACGGGGATATCTTTTCTGTAAAGCTTTATTCCCTTGAATTCGCTTTCTTTTACTCCCTGTTCCAGAAGCATGAGCGCGACCCCGAGGGCTCCTGTCAGATGACAATACCTCGATACGTGTATCGGTTTCCCAAGTCTTTGTTCAAAGGCGGCGATAAGGGCCTTGTTCTTTGCTGTGGCCCCCTGAAAACATATTGTATGTCCTATGCTGTTCTCGATTGCTACCTTGGTCAGGTAGTTTTCCCTTATGGAGTGAAGCACAGAAGCAAGGACTTCATCCACAGAATACCCTTCACTTAAATAATGATTTATGTCCCTTTCCATAAACACTGTGCACCTGTCGCTTGATATGGGAGCTCTCCTGCCTTCGGCTCTTGAGGAATAATCCGGTAACGGACATTTCAGTTTCTGTGCCTGCTCTTCTATGAAGCTCCCGGTCCCGGCCGCACACACATTATTCATTGCAGAGAAGGTGACCATCCCATTTCTCAACGTGGTGAATTTTGAGTCCTGTCCTCCGATCTCAATGATGGTATCTACATCCGGAACAAGTTCACAGGCGGCGCGGGCATGGGCGGTAATCTCATCGATTATCATGTCAGCGCCTATAATCTTCCCTGTAAATTTTCTTCCGGCCCCGGTGGTCCCCACGCCAAGAATCCGCAGTTCTGATGTGCTTTTCTCAATAACGTCATCAATGGATGCGAACAATTTCCGGACTGCATGAACAGGCCTTCCGGCGGTCCGTGTATAAAATCCGGCAAGAACGGACCTGTCTCTATTTATCAATATCGCTTTTGTGCTTGTTGAACCAATGTCAATTCCCAGGAATACTTCATAGTGTCCGGAGGGTGAAAGTTGATCGTAGATGTCAACTTCAACGGGATACCGGTCATCTGGATCAAAGGCTGTATTTTCGTATTTTTGAACACTCTCAAAATCAGGGTAATCAGAGAGAGTGAGCTTGAGAGGCGCATAATAATTCTTCTTTTCAAGAGGGGTATGAATGAGGATATCATCGACTGACTTTATGGGTGACACATCGAGCTTGTGGATTTCTTCCATAAGATTCAGTCCTGCCCCGACAGCACCATAGAGCCAGGATATCTCGTCTGAAATAATATTCATCCCCGTAATTGACTGTATATGTCTGGCCACTGCCCTGTTTCTGGACACGCCTCCGGTAAATAGAACGGGAGGACCGGGTTGTTCACCTTTCATGAGCGTGTCTACTATATTTTTTGCCAATCCATGACACAAACCATCACAGATCTCCTCTAACGAGTACCCCTCCTGCTGTGCATGGGCCAGATCTGTTTTTGCAAATACCGCGCACCGTGTAGCGATTTTCGGTATGACTCCTTTATTATTGAAGGCAAGTCCACTCAACTCTTCGATACCGCTCAAGTTCAGTCTTTTCGCCTGCTGGTCAAGAAAGCTGCCCGTCCCTGCTGCGCATGGAGTATTCGATTTATAATTCAGGTAATTGCCGTCATCATCAAAACTGATTAAACCAAACCGTTCACCGCCGACTATTAGTATGGCGCCTATTTTTTCATGGAAATGCCGGGCGGCTTCAATAATTGCGACCCGGTTATCATATTGTTTGTTTATTTTAATGATTGATGGGGTTGAGGACGTGGATGCGATCCCGCAGACCCGGGTAAGATCAAATTTATTCAGGGTATTCTTAAGGTTTTCTATGAGATTTCCATGATGGAATTCATAGGCGGTTTTCACAACTTCTTTTTCAGGATTGATCTCAACAACAGAAATAGATACTGATCCGATATCAATTCCGAGAATATTTGAATTATTCCGGTTAATCATGTCAACACCTCTTCTTCCGCCCACTTCTCAAGGAGGAATGGCTTTATCGGGATAACACTCTACTATATAATTACCATTTACTGTATTCCCTGTCTACTGATAAATACTCATGCACGTATAATTGACCTTAGTAAATTAATAAATTCCAAATAACAAGCACCACATTACAAATAAATTCCAAAACTTAATGACCAAAATTCCAACCCTTTGAAATCTAGTGTTAATTTGTTAATATTGTTTGGTATTTAAAATTTAGAATTTGATATTTATTTGTAATTTGGTGCTTGTTATTTGCTATTTGTTTATATTGTCGTTCTTGGGATTTGACTCAAGATCACATGTGCTCTTGCTGCCGGATATTAACTCTGGAAAGTGCTCTGCTGATGATAATTTTTCAGTGCCCGAAAACTTACCAGTTTTGCTTTTTTCTCATCCCAGAGGTTGAGCCACGGGGTCTTGAGGCTTTTGCAGAAAGTGAGAGGGATTATCTCCTGCAGGGCCGGCGTTTGTTCATAGCACTCCTTCAGGTTGTAATTGGGAATACGGGGCCGGACGTGGTGGATGTGATGGAGTCCTATATTGCCGGTAATCCACTTCAGCGGACCGGGGAGCTTGTAATAAGAGCAGCCTTCCAAAGAAGCCCTCATCTGGTCCCAGTCTTCATGACGGGCCCAGTAGACCCCTTCAAAATCATGCTGGATGTAGAACAGCCATAAACCGATGGCCCCGGCAACAATGATAATGGGAATCTGTATGATCAGGTATGTTTTGAGGCCCATAGTCAACCCTGCCAGTATCAGAATGGCAAGAATTGCAAGATCCGTGACGATTACACTTCTGCGCTCATGTTTTCTCGCCCCCTTGCCGGGAAACCGGAATCTGAACAAAAACATAAATGCCGGGCCGAGCCCGAACATGATGAGAGGATTTCTGTAAAGCCGGTATAAAAGCCGTTTTCGCCCCGATGATGCGCGATACTCATCAACAGTCAACAGGGAAATATCGCCTGTGCCCCGGCGGTCCAGGTCTCCAACGGTAGAGTGATGTATGGCGTGGCAACGTCTCCAGTCTTCATAGGGGCTAAAGGTTAAGATCCCTGATACATATCCCAGAATCCTGTTTGCCCGTGGTGAAGCAAAAAAAGAGCCGTGACAGCAGTCATGGAAAAAGATAAAAATACGGACCAGCAGAAGTGAGGCCGCCAGGGCCAGTATAAAAGTAATCCAATAGGGAAATCCGGATTCAACGGTGTAGATCATCACTCCCCAGAGAGTAAAATAGGGGATGAATGTGTCAAGAATTTGCCATGCCGCTTTTCCCGGGGCAGGCTTCTCATATCTGGATGTTGCCTGATACCAGTCCGGCTTTTTTTGTTGAATCCTGACAGCACCTTTCTCTGCACCCATATCCAACCCTCACTGATGTTACTTAAATAATAATTAATATTTTCTGATTGTCAAGAATAATTTGCCGGCCGGCGGAAGCCCGCCGTTCCACGTTTCTGATGTTCATTGTTCAAAGGACACAGTTCAACTGCCAGATTATGAAAGGACATATAAGGAGAAGCACCAAATGACAAATCCCAAAATCCAAATAAGCTCCAAATTTCAATGACCTAAATTCCAAACATTGAAAGGCAACTATGTGTTTCTCCAGGTCATATTTTTTGCTGTACCGGTTTTAATCATTCGGGAATTGAATATTGGTATTTATTTGCTATTTGGGATTTGTATTTTGTTGTTTAAGATACGCTAATGCGTTGTGATAGTGCAGCTGTAAGATCTAACAGGTATATATAAGGAAAGCACCAAATGACAAATCCCAAAATCCAAATAAGCTCCAAACTTCAATGACCTAGATTCCAAACATTGAAAGGCAACTATGTGTTTCTCCGGGTTATATTTTCACTTCTTGCCGGTTTTGATCATTCGGGAATTGAATATTGGTATTTATTTGCTATTTGGGATTTGTATTTTGTTATTTAAGATACGCTATTACGTTGTGATAGTGCAGTTGTAAGATCTTACTGGGTTTGAGCAATGTATGGACTTGAGAAAACTCTATATGAGTTTGTCTTCTTTGTCCTTCTCATAATAGTAATCAAGCTCCGTGAGCGGAACAATAACTGACGTTGCTATGTTTGTCAGGTGGGAGGACATTCTCCGGATAAACCGTGCGATGAGCGTAAAGCAGACCGATTCGTTGACGGAACAGCCGCCTTTTGCCAGGGTCCTGACTATGTCGTCACACTTCTTTTTTATGATTTTCTGGGAGTCCCACGCTTTGGCTGCCTTCTCTTCGTTTGACTCGATAAAGGCGTCCCTGGTCTGCTTGAAGAGGTCAAGAATGTCCTTGTCAAGGTCTTGAAAGAGTTTTGAATAGGTCTCCCTGTCAATCGGTTTATCAAGAAGCCTGCTGACCTCCAGGAGATTTTTTGCGTAATCTCCCACCCTTTCAGCGTCTTTTGAAACACTGAAGAGCAAAAGGCAGGCAGGTGAGTCAACGGTCGGCTGGACAGTCATGTGTTCTATGATCCTTCTGCGAATGACTTTCTGCAGCCTGTTCACTTTTTTGTCAGTGGTGAGAATCTGCTGCTCAAGTCCGGGTTCCTTTTTGTTCTCAACGAGTATATCGTACGAGGATCTGAACATGTATTCCGAATCAGAGAGCATGATCTTAAAATCATCCATGACCTCACTCAGGAATTCCTTTCCCTTCCAGAATTGCATCAGATTTTTAAACATGGCTGCCTCCTATTTAAGCATCTTGGAAATCACAATTAATATAGTGGGTAAAACAAAGAAAAGTCCAACAACATATCCCATCGCATACCGTCTTTTTCTAAAGGCAAGGTTCCCCAGTCCCTGGGCCAGAAATATGGGGATCCGTCTGAATATGGGGATGGGGTATATGCAGAGGACGCCGATACAATTAAAGATAAAATGGACAAAGGCTATGGTGATGGCAGATATGTTCCCCGTTGCAAATGAAGCAAGGATCGCAGTCGCTGTTGTCCCTATATTTGCCCCCATGGTTATGGGGAAGGCAAGGTCAATCGTCAGGATGCCCGCCCCGATCAGCGGGATTAACAGAGACGTGGTAATTGAACTGCTCTGAACAATGACCGTGAATACCAGGCCCGCTATGATCGCTATGAACCCGCTTCCTCCCAGCACATTGTGGAGCGCTGTTTCAATCCTGCTGACTACAAGTGACCGCATAATTTTAACAATGTAAAACAGGGAGACAAAGAGAAACACAAAGGATATGATCAGGACAACGGTATTGCCCATGTTATAGGGTACGTCAATGGTACTGGTGAAGAACTTTTGAATGAATTTGACCGTCGGCTTTGTGAGCGTTTTGACAGGACTGGTAAACTTGATGCCTCCGAATAAAACAAATGCTCCTGCCAGGTAGGTAGCGAACTTCTGCAGAAAGCCCGTGGCCAGCTCAAGGGGGAACATGATGGCCACGCAGATAAGGTTGAAAAAATCATGTACCGTCGCCCCGGCAATGGCGCGCTTGAATTCCTCCCGCCGTGTTATATGGCCCATTGATACGAGGGTATTGGTGACCGTTGTTCCGATATTCGCCCCCATAATAATGGGCACGGCATTCCCGATGGTAATAACTCCCGACGCAACGAGACCTACTACTATTGAAGTGGTTGTAGAGGAACTCTGCACGAGACTTGTTGCAAGTATGCCTATAAATAATCCGATAAAGGAGTTGGAGGTCGTATTCAGCAATGCCTCGGCAAAGCCTTTCCCG
Organism: Thermodesulfovibrionia bacterium; assembly: GCA_945786855.1. Lineage (GTDB taxonomy): Bacteria > Nitrospirota > Thermodesulfovibrionia > UBA6902 > UBA6902 > CALZGI01. Next base: position 15,322 of record CALZGI010000068.1, read on the forward strand.
TAGCCCTTAAAAGCCGCTCCCATGAGCCCTATGCTAACGAGAAAGAGATAAAGAAATATGATAACCAGGAATATTCTAAGGAGGGTGTTGGGCAGTTTTTTATCTTGACTTTTTAATAGCATATATCAGGATCTTTTCTAGAGGCATGTGCCCTCCAGTTAAGCATGTAATTATACCTAATAATATTTTTTTGTTCTCATTCTCACCTTCAGTTCCTGATTTTTTCATAAGGGATCCTCTTCCTTCTGTCTTTCCGGCTTTACGAATTCCCCCCGTCCGGACATTGATTCTTTAAGGATTTCCACCAGGTATTATCTGCGGTTCAGGTATATCAGTCACGGTGCTGCTGTTTCTGCAGCTTACAAATATTCAACAGGGTCTCTCTTATACACCGAGTACAACGCAAAAGGGATGGTAACAAGAATCCCGAGCCCAAGAGCAGCTGCAGTGACCTGAATAAATGAGCCTGTTGACCAGATGAAGCGGAGCGGTACGCTGCCGCTCTGAAGGGCAGTGATGAGTAGGGCTATGATGTGGCCGGCGACCGAACCGAGGAGCGTTATCCAGATGGTCCGTAAGATCAGTACATGGAATATGATGCCCTGTGTGGCCCCCAGGGTAAACACGGGGGAGATTTCGGTTATTCTTGCATCGAGATTGATGTATGTGCTGATCATGATGCAGATGGCGATCAGAATAAATGCTACGGTGTACAGGGCCTTCTGATAGGTGCTTAGCGCTGAGTCAACGTCCTTTTCGGCTGTGTCGCCGCGGTATGCATCGACGATGGTAAGCTCGCCGGTGTACTCTTTCAACCGCGGCTTCAGCTGTTCATAGGACGAAGCGGATTCCGGGAATAAGCGGATTTCATTGATACGTCCTTCTTTTTTAACAATCACCTGAAGAACATGAAGAGGGAGAAAGACTGAAACATCTTCAATTCCGCCGGTGGTGGGGATAATCCCGGCAACGGTAAAAGTCTCCGACTCTATCCGGACCCTGTCTCCCCTGTCCTTCCCCAGCTTCTGTGCCGCCACATGGCCGAGCAGAATTTGATCATTCCCGATGGAATACTCTTTGAAGGGATAGGAATAGACATTTTGAAAATCAATGCCCGCGACAGGCAGGTCCCTGCCTTCTATGAAGAGCCTTTCCGTTAACCGGGCTTCCACACTTCTCACGTAGGGCAGAAGGCTGCCTTTCACGGTGTCATATATTGATGATGAAAAGGTCTTCCCCTTCATCTGCGCGGTGACGAGGTCCGAAGAGAGTATGTCTTTGGGAACGA